>NZ_JBSXNH010000024.1:0-26783 GCF_056857535.1 Vreelandella sp. L-25 | reverse complement strand
TTGCGGCCCTGCTCGGTGACCCCGATGATCACCAGCAGGCACAGGCGGTCATCCATGCGCACGTTGCTGTACACCCCGTCGGCCCACCAGTAGACGTAGCGACGGTCTGACAGGTCCCGCTTTCGCCACTCGGTATGCTCGTCCTCCCACTGCTTCTTGAGCCGTGACACAGTGTTGGCCGACAGACCCTTGGCCTGGTCGCCCAGCAGTGCCGCCAGCGCCTCCTGGTAGTCGCCAGTGGAGATCCCCTTCAGGTAGAGCCAAGGGATCAACTCCTCGATGCTGCGGGCTCGCTTCAGATAGGGCGGCAGCAGGCTGCTGTTGAAGCGAGCGCCACCGCCACTGCGGTCACGCACCTTGGGCACCTGCACGCTGACATCCCCGATCCCGGTCTGGACCGTGCGCTCGGGCAGGTAGCCGTTGCGGACCACGGCCTGGCGTCCATCGTCGAGCCGCTGATCGGCATACTGCGCCAGAAAGGTGGCCAACTCGGCCTCGACGGCCTTGGCGATCAGGTCACGGGCACCTTGGCGCAGCAGCTCGTGCAGCGGGTCAGCGACCTGGGGTTCTGGTTGTGAAAGAGTCCGGAGGGTAGAATCGGCCATGGCGTATCCACTCGTGTTGGTTGAGATCTTGGTCGTGATCAATCAACAGGATACGCCACCCTTCCTACCTCCTCCCATACACCAGACTTGAGCTTAACTCCCTGGTTTATTTGCATTGTGTAACGTCGTTAACTCTCTTAAGGCATCCCTTTTAGCCTTTCCTTACTATATGATTACCATGTTTTTTAATCGGCGCAACCCTTTGTATATGAAAAAGTTATGCGTGAATGTGCCATGGAGAAGCTTCGTTTATTAAGTTTAATGTGTTTTCATGGGTAATTGTCTTCAATTGCTTATTTGTTGATAGAGACTCCATGGGTAAATTGGCTATGTAAGTTGATTGAAGGGGTTGTTGTCTGCGGGAGTATGTTGTTAGGCCCCTCTTTATATAGTTGGCGTCAATTTAAACGTCTCCGTGTAGACTCCATTGAGAGCGTTTGAAATGTTTAAAGAATGTTTGGATTGGATGATGCACCTACCCCGCCTTTTTTGCACCGCGATAGTGCAAAAAAGGCGGGGTAGGTGCAAGCAGCGCACTTGTAAATTCGAACATGCGCCTTGTTATGACGCATTTTCCATTTGCATACCCCATTTAAGGGCGCATCAATCTGGTATGGGCTTGCACAGTCCGGGATTAAACACTCTGTAGCACATCACATTACAGCTGAAGGGGTGTCTATAGATCAGAGCCCAGGCGCCTTACACTTAACCCACCGTGACACCGCCACAGACGAAAAGCGTCTGACCAGTGATAAATCCACTATGTTCGTCGCAGAAGAAGCTTACTGCCTGGGCTACATCCTCAGGCTGGCCCATGCGTTTTAACGGAATATTTTCGACTATGCGTCGGGCACGCTCAGAATCGGGTGGATTGTTTTGCCAGAAAGCGCTTGTGGCAATAGGACCAGGAGCAACGCAATTAACTGTAATACCGTGTTCAGCGAGTTCTAGGGCCCATGTTCTGGCCATAGATTGTAGCGCTCCTTTAGTGGCGCTATAGATGGTGCGCGCCTCTTTTCCAAGTACCACTCGGCTGGTATTCAGAACGATGCGCCCCTTACCGTTCGCCTTCATATTAGGCAACAACGACTGTGTGCAGATCAGTGCCGAACGCACATTCAGGTGCATCAATTTGTCGAAGTCTTCAAGCTGTGCTTCTTCAATCAGTGCCGGGGCAACAATGCCGACATTGTTGATCAGTCGTGTCACCTGAAAACGCTCGGAAATATCCAACATAACACGGCGAGTCGCATCGGCATCAGAAAGGTCGACTTGGTGGGCATCCGCTTGCAGTGATTGGGCTTCGGGTTCGACGATATCCACCACAATCACGCGATAACCATCTTTCTGTAAACGCAAGGCGATCGCCTGGCCGATGTTTCTCGCCCCGCCAGTCACCACAGCGCAGTGGATTTGATTTGCTTGGCTTTGAGCGGCGTCTTGACTCATTAGAGTTCCTCGGCATAGGCACGGTGATTGAGTATGAAGTTGGTAGGAAAGTCAGCCTCGCCGACAGTTCAGCGAGGCGATGGGGCTTAGTTATGTGTTGTCCTCACGTATTGAGGAGGGATGGCGGCATAGCGGTTTTACTTGGATATCCATGTAGGGGAACAAGGGTAAGCCGCTGATGACTTCTTGCAGTTCGTCGTTGTCATTGACGTCGAAGAGGCTGACGTTGGCGTAACTGCCGGCGACTCGCCATAGATGGCGCCATTTACCCTGTCGTTGTAGCTCTTGTGAGTAGGCTTTCTCTCTTGCTTTGATGTCAGCCACTTGATCGGCCGGCATGTCGGGCGGGAGCTTTACTACCATTTCTACATGAAACAACATCGTATTTCTCCATTGTATTGTCGCGATAAGATTGTGCCTGCCCTAAAGGGTGTTCTTTCGGTTCAGGTAGGCCTGCCGCCAACGCACGATCTTGACCTCGTCGAATAGTGCCGCTTGGTGGAATGGGTCGCCCTCAATAAAACGCTCAGCTTCCTCTCGACTGTCCAGGTCGAGCAGGTAGATGCCGCCTGATGCCGTTTCACCGTCATCGGAGAGCTTGGCCCCGCAGGCCAGCAGAATATCCACGTTGGCATCCAGATATTCTAGATGTTGTTGACGTACCTCCAGGCGCAAGGTCTGGAGATCGGGCTTGTCGAAGGTCTCTATCAAAAAAGGCATTTGCAAACCTCAGTTAGTAAACGTGGTTAAGCGCTGAGGTAGCCCCAAATAAGCATGGCGCTGCCGTAGATGATTCCCAGGTAGATCAGGATCAACACCATATAGCCCATCACATCGCGCAACTTCAAACCGGAAATGGCCAGCACCGGAAGGATCCAAAACGGCTGGATCATGTTGCTCCACTGGTCGCCAATCTGTACGGCGAGCGCGGTGGCCGCTTGGGAAGCGCCGATTTCAGTGGCGGCTTGCACCATGACCGGCCCCTGGACTGCCCATTGACCGCCGCCGGATGGTGCCAGCAGGTTGATGATGGCACCGCTGATGAATGACCAAATAGGCAAGGTTTGGGCACTGGAGATATCAACGAAGATATTCGCAAACGAAACCACCAGGCCTGAGCTCACCAGAATTCCCATGATCCCCGCGTAGAAAGGGTACTGCACGATAATACCCGAGACGATGCGGATCCCGTCAGCCAGTGCGGCCAAGTAGTTGGCTGGTGATGCAAAAAGGAGTATCCCCAGGAACAGAAAGGCGAAGTTGACAGTGTTGAGGTTCAGCGAGCCTCCGTCGACTGTGTACAGCGCTATATACAGCATGCCCAGCAAGCCAATGCCGATACCTACCACCCGGCTACGATTCAAGCGCTCTGCAATGGTGACTTTCACGTCGCCGGGTAAGGGCGCTGCAGTAGGCTTTGCGACAGTGCTGGGGTCGATTTCAACGATATCCTTGTCCAGCTTGGGGTGCAGCCAAGCATTGAAGAAAGGCAAGGTGAGCAGAATCAGAGCACTGGTGATTAAGAGGATGGGCGAGAAAATCGTTTCGCTTAATGGGATCAGGCCGATGGCATCTTGAAGAAAATGCCCCTCAGTGGCGATTAGCAGCGGGACACTGCCTGACAGGCCGATGCCATAAAGGGCGAAACCCGAGTACGCTGCGGCGATCACAAGGGGGTAGTGTAAGCCTTTTACGTTGAGTGCCAGCTTCTGAGCCACGATACCGCCTATTACCAAGCCGAACCCCCAATTCAGCCAGCTGCCAATGCCGCCCACCAGGGTGGCGACGACAATCGCCATGAACGGTGTTTTGACGCGTGCGGCGAGGCGGTTGAGAGCACCATCCACCAAAGGCGTCTTGGCGAGGATATAGCCTGCCAGAAGGATGACCGTCATCTGCATGCTGAAGGCCAGCAGATCCCAGAAGCCATCGCCCCAGTAACGCACCGCATTCAGTGGGCTAGTGCCTTGAACTAGCACCGCCAGGAGCATAGTGAGTACGGTCAGGAGGATAGCGATGACCAGAGGGTCAGGCATGTACCGGTTAACGAGCCTAGTGAAGAAATTAGCCAGCGCATTCATAGAAAGCGGCCTCTTATTGTAGGTATGTTGGTCATGGTTTATTGTGTGCGTATAGCGAACACAAGTTCGTACTGTGAGATTATATTTAACCTGCGAATCATTTTATTCAATGCGACATTTGTCTATGCCGTTTGAGATAAGTCGCCATTCCAGGCTAGGGGAGAGAGCTGATGCAAGAAAAAGCTTTACGAGCAGTCGTGGTGGGTGCTGGCACCATGGGCACCACACTGGCTAAGTTGATGGCGGTGAATGGTGTCAAGGTCACCGTTGTGGATACCAATCCGCATGTGTTGGAGACCAGCCGTCAGCGTTTAGCAACCCATGCGGCGACGACTTGCTTCGCTACGGATTTGAAGATGACGGAGGTCCCCGATTTCGTCATTGAGAGCGTGACCGAAAATGTCGAGGTCAAACAGAAGGTCGTGGCGCAAATCGAGGCCAGCGTGAATGACGCCACCATCATCATGACTAATACGTCGGGGATACCGATCGACGAAATAGGCAGTATCATGCGCGTTCCGCAACGCTTCGTGGGGACTCACTTCTTTAACCCCGCGGACATTGTGCCCACTGTGGAAGTCGTTCCCGGTAGCCACACAGAGGTTGAGACAGTGGAAAAGGCTTGCGGTTGGCTGACGCAGTTGGGAAAACGGCCAGCGGTGTTGAAGACTTGCGTGCCCGGTTTCGTTGCCAATCGGATCCAGCATGCGGTCATGCGTGAATGCCTCTCCCTGCTGGAGAAAGGCGTGGTAGAGGCTGAAGCGCTGGATGACATCGTGCAGTACTCCATCGGTGTGCGGCTGGCTTTGAATGGCCCCTTGTGCCAGCGCGATCTCAACGGGCTGGACACACATCTGCATATTGCTCGATATCTCTATCCAGATCTCGATGCAAGTCAGCAGCCTGCAGCGCTTCTTGAAGAGTATGTAGCCAAGGGGCGTCTAGGTGCCAAGGTAGGGCTAGGATTTTACCGCTGGAGCGACGAGTTGCTTGCGCGTCACCAGGCGCATGAGCGGAGCAAACTGAAGCGCATCATTGAACTCGCTGCACAAGACTCACATGGAGATGAACCATGAATCAGCCGCGCTGGAAGAAACGTCCCGAAGGCAGCAATTGGGGAGATTTCGGGCCCAATGATCAATTGGGGCGTGTCAACTTGATCGGGACAGAGCAGGTCCTCAAAGGCGTCCAGGAAGTCCAGGAGGGCGTAACGTTCTGCTTATCTCTGCCCTTGGATATCCCCGGTGGGAAAGTACTGAATCCTCGCCGTTCACCACCGAAATTGACCCCGACGGCGCTCGATGAAGACCAGTACATCAACTTTCCCCTCTCCACTCATAACCCCAAGCTGAACGACATCATCAGTGACGACCAAGTCCAGCTATCGTTACAGTATTCCACTCAGTGGGACTCCTTGGCCCATGTGGGAGCTCTTTTTGATGGTGATGACGACGGCTCGCCTGAGCGGCGCTATTACAATGGCTACATGGCGGCGCAAGATGTGCTGGATTTAAGCGCAGAGCCTTCCCAGCGTCACGATTCCTATGCTAGACGCCTTGGCATTGAGACACTGGCCGCGCATGGCATGCAGGGCCGGGGTGTTTTAGTGGACCTGGTGCGAGCCTTCGGTTCGGGAAGAACGTTGATAGGGTACAGAGAGCTGCTTGAGGTGCTGGAACAGCAGAGCGTAGTGTTGGAGCAAGGTGATATGCTGGTATTGCGCACAGGGTTTGCCGAAGCATTGCTAGACATGAAGGGAACTCCCCAGCCGGACGTTCTAAAAAACACTGGGGCAGTACTTGATGGCAGTGATCCGGCGCTACTTGAGTGGATTACCTCGAGTGGTATCGCGGCGATCTGTGCTGATAACTACGCGGTGGAGAACCTTGATCGCGAACTGGAACCTGACTGTTGCTCTAAACTTCCGCTGCATCTCCATTGCCTATTCAAGCTAGGTTTGCCCCTGGCCGAACTCTGGTACCTGAAAGACTTGGCAGATTGGCTACATAGTCGAGGGCGTAATCGTTTCTTACTGACGGCTCCACCTTTGCGCTTGCCAGGTGCGATTGGCTCACCGGTTACTCCAGTGGCAACTGTATAGGCGCTAATCACTAAAAAGCGTTTATGAATTAATTAAAATTTTAGCTTAAAAACTCTCTTCCAGAGAGTGAGTGTAGCGAACTGGCTCCAGTGTATTAGTTATTGCTCAAATAAAAAATTTACGATGTAAAACTAAAGTTGGATACCTGGCTTTCGCTCTTTCCAAGTAACCTGTGAACGTATTGCGAATAAATGTACGCATAGTAAACAATTATTAGATCAGGGGTAATTATGAACAAGCTACTCAATGTCCTAGCATTAGCCACCTGCGGTGTTGCTGCACTTTCCCTTTCGGTGTCTACTGCCCAGGCTCAAGACTGGCCCACTGACGACGTGCGTCTTATAGTTCCTTATGCGCCGGGTGGTACCACCGATGTGCTATCACGTCGTGTCGCTAACCTGCTACAGGAAGAACTCAATGCAAACGTTGTGGTGGAGAACCGACCTGGTGCCGGCTCTACGGTGGCTACTGGTCGTTTGGCTCGCGGCGGTCGAGACGTTGACCATACAATTATGATGGCTTCACCAGGTCACGCCATCGGTGCTGCCATTTACCCCAATCTTACCTATGATCCTGTCGAAGATTTTGTGTTCATTCAGAACTTGATCGACATTCCCAACGTCATGGTGGTGCCGGCTGATAGCCCCTATAACAACGTATTGGAGTTTGTCGAGGCAGCTAAAGAGCAGAATATGACCTTTAGCCACAGTGGTGTGGGAAGTTCTATACATATGTCAGGTGAGCTTTTCAAGACTCTGACCGGTACCAATATGACGGCAGTGCCTTTCGCTGGTAGTGGTGCAGCCCTACCTGCGCTATTGGGCGGAGATGTCGACGTCTCTTTCGAGAACATGCCCACTGTTTTCTCGCATATTCAGTCTGGTGATCTGAAAGCGCTGGCGGTTACTTCCGCTGAGCGCTCCGAGTACTTGCCCGACGTGCCGACCCTAGAAGAAATCGGTGAATATAACCTTGATCAGTTCACCACTACCGCTTGGTTTGGTCTGATTGCTCATGAGTCCTTTCCAGAAGAAGCCATGACGGTCATGCAAGAAGCACTGCAGGAAGTAATGAAGCGTGAAGAGTTTACTAGCTTCGTTGATCAGTTGGGCGCCGAGCCGGGCGCGGTTGCTGGTGACGAGTTCAAAGCGTTCATCGCTGAGGAAGTGGCCCGCTGGGATGAAGTAGCGGCTGAAGCGGGTATTCGCCAAGAATAATTCATTGTTGAATACACTGCATGATGAGGCGAGGGTTACACCCTCGCCTCAGTTGGTTTACTTCCGGAGCTTTTTACGTCGAGAGGGAACCCCCGATGACGAAGTCGCACTCTACTAGTGGCACGCTGATCAAAGATTCGTGGGATGTGGTCGCTGGGGTTATATTGCTGGGCTTTGCCCTGCTTCTACTGTTCTACCTAATTCCCAACTACATTGGCCAGCCGCCTATCATGCAGAATCCGATGATGTCGCCGCGTTGGCTGCCGACCATCGTTGGCTGGCTGCTGTTGGTGTTTTCTCTGCTAATGATCGTCCAGGGTGTATTAGTTGCTGATGATGCTGAGGATAGTGGGCGCCGCTTCGAGCGTGGTGCGTGGTTACGCTTTGTCCTGATGGTCGTGGCCCTGGTTGTCTACGCAGGTTTGTTCGAGATGTTGGGAGCGATAATTAGCGGGATCCTCGCCACCTTTATACTGTTCATTGCTCATCCAGTGCGTACTTTATGGGTCTACGGTCTAGCCATCGTCTTCCCTGTAGGCATCACGCTACTGTTTACCGAGGTCATGAACGTACCGCTGCCGATGTTGCCGTTCTGACCCAGCGGCCATCTCTCAAGATCTGGTGACTTATGGATAATATTACAGAAGTACTGCAGCTATTTCTGGCCACAGAGAATTTCGTGGCAATAGCTATAGGTGTGATTATTGGCGTGACCGTTGGCTCCATCCCGGGCCTCACTGCCACGATGGCAGTGGCGTTGGCGCTACCGTTTACTTTTTCAATGGAGCCGGTTGCGGCCATACTGTTGTTGGTAGGTATTTACAAGGGCGGTATGTATGGTGGTTCTATTACGGCGATCTTAATCCGTACACCTGGATCGCCTGCGTCGGCTTGTACATTACTAGATGGTTATCCGCTAGCTCAGCAGGGCGAGGCAAAGAAGGCGCTAAAGATGGCGCTCTACTCATCGGTAATCGCTGATTTTATATCTAACATTGCACTGATCTTTTTCGCCGCTTATTTGGCGAAAATCGCCCTTAATTTCGGCGCGCCGGAGTTCTTCTGGCTGATCTGCTTTTCATTGACCATCATTATATCCTTGGCCAGTGGATCAATGATCAAGGGTCTGATTGCGGCGTTTCTAGGCATCTTGCTTTCACTGGTCGGGCTGGATTCTGTGTTTGGTTCACAGCGGCTGACCTTTGGCAATTACAACTTGATGGACAGCATTTCGTTCATTCCTCTGTTAATCGGCCTTTTTGCAATACCAGAGATCATGGAGTTTTATCGTAAAAAGGTGGTGCCTCATATCCGGGCGAAGGCTAGCGGTGCCGGTGTGTCTTTCGTTGAGCTTAAACGCAGCCTTAAAAGCATCGTGCGCGGCAGCTTGATCGGTGTGATTATTGGTGCTATTCCGGGCACCGGTGCTACTGCTGCTGCCTTTATTTCTTATAGTGATGCCAAGCGTCGTTCGCCTCACCCAGAACGCTTTGGCAAAGGGGAGATAGAAGGTGTAGCTGCTTCTGAGGCGGGTAACAATGGTGTAGCAGGGGCCACACTGATCCCATTATTGTCGTTAGGTATCCCTGGTGATGTGATCACCGCCATTATCTTGGGCGCCTTCATGGTACATGGATTGACCCCGGGTCCACTCCTGTTCCAGGAAAATCTGTCGCTTATCTATGCCCTCTTCCTAGGTATCATGCTCAGTTCAGTGATCCTATTGTTCGTGGGTAGTGCAGCAATCCGCTACTTCTCCCTGATCGCGGATATCCCCAAGTCGATTCTGTTTCCTATCGTATTGATGTTCTGCATATACGGTGCTTATGCGGTCAATAACGACACATTCGATGTCTGGTTAATGTTGGCGTTTGGGCTTATGGGCTATGTGTTTAATCGTACGGGCATTCCGGCTGCCCCTTTCCTAATTGGTTTCATTTTGGGGCCGATGTTCGAGGACAACTTGCGACGATCACTGCTGATCGGTTCTAACGACCTGTCGATTTTCGTACGTGGCCCGATCACCTGGTTCTTCATTGCCCTAACAGTAGGCTCTATATTGCTGGCCATTTATCGCTTTATGTCTTCACGACACAAAGCGAAACAAAGTGCCAATGAGTCAGAGGCGGGCACTTGACGCTGCGGGCCTTGCTATAAATGACGACTTTCCTTAAGCCCGCAGGGTGGGCTTAAGGCTCAAGTAAATCGAGCCGACTTCTTGGTGGGGGTCGGCTCGATTTATATCAGGGAGGTGGGGATAACCATGCATCTCGGCAGACATGAATCAGTTGCAAACGTCTGGTCTAGCCGTTTGCTCGCTGGTGTGGCAGTGCTGGCTGTAGTGCATTTATTGAGTGGTGTAACGTGGGCCGAAAGCTTGGCTCAACTTATGTTGACGGGCTTTCTAATGCTAGGCTGGCCGCGTTTCAGCTTGATGGCGCGCATGTTAGCTTTGGCCTGTGTCGTAGCTTCGTTCTTTGCTCTATGGAGGCTTCCTTCACCTTGGGCTGTGCTCCATGAGGCGGCAGGTGGCTTTGTATTCCTGGCGGCGTTCATGACGGCACTTGCGGTGCTTCGCCTGCCAGCTTACCGTTCAAAACTCATCCGTCGCTGCGGTCATAGCCTGCTGTTGCAGCCACCCACCTGGCGTTATCCGATCCTTTCATTGGGCTCCACCCTTTTCGGAATCGTGCTCAACTTCGGTGTGTTGAACTTGTTCATGTCGATGATCGACAAGTCCAACACTCTTGGCTCAGCTCAGGGGAGAGTGTGGCTGCAAGAGGTGCGTCGCCGACGCATGCTTCTGGCAACCTTGCGCGGTTTCACTCTGGCGCCGCTGGTTTCTCCTCTAGGTATCGGTGTCGCGGTCGTTTTGGCTAATCTTGAAACGCTGACCTGGGGTGAGCTCTTTCCCTACGTATTATTGTCGGCCATCATTCTATTTCTGTTGGGCTGGGCCTGTGATCACGTTGCAGGGCCTCCCCCAAGAGCGCGGGTAGCGCTAGTCGCACGGCCCTCACTGATGCCGCTGGCAGCTTTTAGCTTGATGCTGCTTGCGTTAGTGATGCTGGTTTTTGCGCTTGCAACGGTGCTTTCGCTACGGTTGCCTCAGGCGGTTGTGATTGGTGTCCCTTTGGGAGCCTGGATTTGGCTGGCTTGGCAGTGTCGTGGCATTAGCTATGCGGGCGTTGGGCCCGCTACTGTCATGCTAGCCCGTCGCTTGCCTGAGGTGTTGGGTGGCATTGGTAATGAAGTCGTGGCGCTGGGCTCGGGGGCCTATCTCGGTTATCTCAGCGTGGCGCTGCTTGATCCTGCCCAACTGGGCGGGGTGGCCTCCTTGCTTGTTGCCCTTGGCAACTGGTTGCCGGCAGTCGTGCTCATGCTGATCGTTATTCTTGCCCAGGTCGGCGTTAATCCGATTATCAGTGTGACCTTCTTGACCAGTATGGTGGCCCAAGTGGGGCTGGAAAACGTGTCGTTGCCGCTGCTGGCGGCTGCGATGCTGTCGGGCTGGTCGTTGACGATGGTGTCGTCGCCGTTCACGGCCGCGATGATGATCATGTCACGTTTTACAGGGATGACGGCGGGACAGATCGGCCTGCGTTGGAATGGCGCATTTCTTGCGACATCGTTGATGATGGCCGCCGTCCTCTTTCGATTAGCAAGCTGAGGGGGTCAAGTACTTCGCTGGTTTCAAGCTCCGGCTTGTGCGCAAGTCTTTGCCAAATAGCTTAGCGGATCGGCAAGGGACCTTGGCACAAGTAGGGAGCGTTGTGTGTGCTTATTATTGGGCGTTGCGGATCATGTTACGCGAAATGATCACCTGCTGAATTTGAGTTGTCCCCTCATAGAGCCGGAATAGGCGCACATCACGGTAAAACCGCTCAACGGCATAGTCGCTGATATAGCCAGCGCCGCCATGAATCTGCACACCGCGGTCGGCCACACGGCTACACATTTCCGTTGCGAACATCTTGGCGCAAGAGGCCTCGGTACTGACGTTGTGGCCATCATCGCGCTGGCGAGCGGCATCGAGCACCATGCAGCGGGCAGCATAAATCTCGGCTTTGGAATCGGCCAGCATGCCTTGGATCAGCTGGAACTCGGCGATGGGGGTGCCAAATTGTTTGCGTTCCATGGCGAAGCGTAGAGAGTCCTCTAGGATTCGCTCAGCGGCGCCGACCGCAATGGCGGCAATGTGCAGGCGACCCTTGTCCAGAACCTTCATGGCGGTCTTGAACCCCACTCCTTCTTGCTTACCAATCAGTGCGTTGGTCGGTACCCGCACATTGTCGAAGATAACATCCGCAGTATGAGCGCCTTTTTGGCCCATCTTCTTATCGCGCTTACCGATAGTAATGCCGGGGGTATCGGCTTCTACGATGAATGCACTGATGCCCTTGGCACCCTTGATCTCGACATTCGTACGTGCCATGACGGTGAAGATGCCAGCATGTGGTGCATTCGTGATGTAGCGCTTGGTGCCGTTGATCAAGTAGTCATCGCCATCCTTCACCGCCGTTGTGCGCAGTGAGGCCGCATCCGAACCTGAGTCAGGCTCGGTTAGACAGAAGGAACTTATGATATCGCCGCTGGCTAGCTGGGGGAGGTAGTTGGCCTTCTGCTCATCGGTGCCGTCGACCAGGATGCCGATTGAGCCAATACCGTTGTTAGTGCCAATGAAAGAGCGGAAGGCGGGAGATGTCCGTCCAAGCTCGAACGCGATATTGACTTCTTCTTCCATGGTCACCCCAAGTCCACCGTACTCCTCGGGGATGGTGAGGCCGAAGAGCCCCATATCGCGCATTTGTGAAACGATGTCCTCGGGGATTTCATCGCTTTCAGCGACTTCTTCCTCACGTGGAATCAGCTCTTCTTGAACAAAATTACGGATGGAGTCGAGCAGGAGCTGCATCGTTTCCTGATCACGAATCATGTGCGTGCCTCTTGATATGAATTTGTACGTCGGAAAATGTGGTGTGGCTTATGAGATTTGGGTCTTTATATCGTTGACCAGTTGCACTAGCTGCGGCCCGATAGACTCTTCCAGCTTTTCACGTGATATCTGAAATTCGGGGCCACCACAATTGAACGCGAGAACTCCAAGCTGAGGATGATGGAGGGGCACCGCAACGGCATTAACCTTGCGTTGCCATTCACCAATCGATAGGCAGTACCCGTGATCAGCGTAGTCTCGAAAAGCACGCTCCAATGATCTTCGAATGGCTGGCCACTCTGTAGGGTTCAAGTCCCGTAGGTGATTCATCATCACATCAGACTCTTGAGTGGGCATGGCAGCGAGACATGCGCGCCCCGCCGAACTCTGGTGGATGGGCAGGCGCGTACCGATCTGACGACGGATGGTAGAGCGAAGAGCACTCTGGACCACGTCGAGATAAACCATGTCTAGTCGGTCACGTGCAGACATAGCCACCGTTGCACCCACCTCGTTAGCAAGGTTTACCATCAAGGGTTGGGCAATCGCGCGAACTGGTAGGTTGGATATCATCGAATAGCCAAAGGACATGACGCCCACATCCAACTGGTATTTCCCACGTTGCAAAGGGCGCAGATAGCCCAGTCGAGCTAGCGTGTGGGTAAGCCTGCTGACGGTAGGGCGCGGCAAACCCGACTTCTTCGCTAGGTCAAGATTGCTAAGGGCGCTTTCGCTGGGCGTAAAGCAGCGTAATAGCTCAAGCCCTCTGGCCAGCGCCGTCACAAACTGCCGGTCCTCCTCCTGCTCGCCTGCTGTGTTCATCGGGTCCACCACGATCTGATAGTCACCCTGACTGTCTGTTGTCTTCACCGAGTTATGCTCCACTCGTGGCTTGCTTATTGAATCGATTTTGCGTTTACCGATGAAGATATGTCAAGTATGCAGACTAAAAGTCCGCAGTGCGGACTTTGGGTTTTAATGTCTTATGCAAGATATAAAAAACTTTTTTAGTATAAATATTTGATTAATAAGATTTTTATAGTAAGGCTGTTTTGGCCTAATTGACAGTTGTTCGATGAGCTGTGTAAAAATAACCTCATTAGCAAAACAAATGTTTGCAGTGCGGACATAATGACGAGGTTTATATGACGGACAAACAGTCGCCCGCCGAGGTCTATCTTGCTTCGCTTGATGATGGAGTGGCGGTGGTTCGAATCGATCGCCCAGATGCCAAGAATGCCCTCAACGGTGCTGTTCGGTGTCAGCTTGCCGAGATGTTTTTATCTTTAAGCCAAGATGACGAAGTTAGAGCCATCGTGCTGACGGGAGGTGAGCAGGTATTTGTAGCCGGTGCTGACGTGAAGGAGTTTGCCACTGCCTCTCCGACCGAAATGTATTTACGACACAATGAGCGCTTTTGGGAGCCGATTGCGCACTGCCCTAAGCCCGTCATAGCGGCGGTCAACGGCTTCGCGCTAGGAGGTGGCTGCGAGCTTGCCATGCACTGCGACATCATCGTCGCTGGGGAGTCGGCTCAATTTGGACAGCCAGAGGTTAAGCTTGGCTTGATGCCCGGCGCTGGTGGAACACAACGATTGGTTCGAGCTGTTGGCAAATTTCAGGCCATGCGCATGTTGATGACCGGATGCATGGTGAAGGCCCCTGAGGCGCTGGACATGGGCCTGGTGAGCGAGGTGGTGGCCGATGATCAGACATTGGAGCGCGCCAATACATTGGCTAAAGACATTGCGCGTTTGCCAGCACTGGCGCTAGAGCAAATTAAAGAAACAGTACTAGCGGGCGCCGATTTGCCGCTGGAGAGTGCCTTGGTTCTTGAACGGAAAGCTTTCCAGATGCTTTTTGACACGGCGGATCAGAAGGAAGGCGCCGCGGCTTTTGTCGAGAAGCGCAAACCGAATTATCAAGGAGCGTCGTAATGGCGAGAGACGTGAACCGGCTAGGCATTGTCGGAACCGGCGTGATGGGGGCGGGGATCGCCCAAATTGCTGCCCAGTCTGGCCTGAATGTTGTGCTGTTTGACAAGAATGAAGGGGCAGCCCACAAGGCTCGTGATGGCCTAAAGGCAACGTTCGATAAACTAGTGGGGAAGGGCAAAATAACTCGGCAATCGGCTGAGGTAGCGTTATCTCATCTTTCTGTCGTCGAATCTTTGCCGGCTTTGGCAGATTGCGACGTGGTGATCGAGGCAATTGTTGAGGATCTGGGAATCAAGCAAGCGCTATTCGCTGATCTGGAAGCAATTGTTGACCGAGAGTGCATTCTGGCGACTAACACTTCTTCACTCTCGGTCACATCAATTGCCGCTGACTTGAATTGTCGTGATCGAGTGGCCGGTTTCCACTTCTTTAATCCCGTGCCGTTGATGAAGGTTATTGAGGTGATCGGGGGCATCGGTACGGATGAAGCTGTCGTCGACACGTTGCTCAAGCTGGCAAGCCGACTTGGGCATACCGGTGTGCGTGCCCAGGACACTCCTGGTTTCATCGTCAACCACGCTGGGCGAGCCTACAGCACAGAAGGTTTGAAAATCCTTGAGGAGCGCGTAGCACCGACTGAGGATATCGACCGTATTCTTCGCGAAGAGGCTGGGTTCCGGATGGGGCCATTTGAGCTTTTTGATTTAACGGGCCTGGATGTGTCGCACCCAGCGATGGAGGCGATCTTCACGCAGTTCTATCACGATCAGCGTTACCGTCCGTCTTATATATCCCGACAGATGTTGAAAGGTAACCGCTTGGGCCGCAAGACAGGCGTTGGCTTTTATCGCTATGAAAAAGGTCAAAAAGTCGATGTGCCGGCTTCTCGGCCGGTGCCTGAGATCACTGATTTACCGCCCATCTGGGTGGGATGCGATGACACCGGCCTGCATACGCACGTGGCATCATTGTTAGCGTCGCTTGGCGGGCGAGTCGAGCAAACGGCTTCACCCTCGGAGGAAGCGCTCTGCATATTGCTGCCCTTTGGTGATGATGCAGTGAGTGCGAGTGCGTACTTCGGTACCGATCCAGAGCGCACTGTCTGTCTTGATGCGCTCATGGGCCTTGAGCGTCATCGTACGCTGATGGTGACGCCGGTCACCCGGCATGAAATGCGCGACGTAGCGCATGCGTTATTTGCTTCAGACGGTACCTACGTAACGGTGATCCGTGACAGCGTGGGATTTGTCTCTCAGCGGGTGCTTGCCGCAGTGGTGAACCTGGCCTGCGATATTGCCCAGCGTGAGATTGCCACGCCTGCCGATATCGATAATGCCGTCAGGCTCGGGCTCAACTATCCCCAAGGCCCGCTGGCGTGGGGAGATGCCCTAGAACCGAAACGGTTACTTGGCATACTCACGCGTATCCACGCATTGACGGGAGACCCACGGTATCGGCCAAGCCCTTGGCTGCGCCGTCGTGCCATGCTTGGTATATCTCTGTTGCATCCCTCATCGGGTGCTCGGTGATGTTGGAGAGGAATTATGTTGGTTCAAAAGAGAGGGGTGCTATGGGAGCGCTAACGGGAGTTCGTGTACTGGACTTGAGCCGGGTGTTGGCGGGTCCCTGGTGCAGCCAAGTGCTAGCGGATCTTGGTGCTGATGTTGTCAAGGTGGAGCGCATTGGGCGAGGGGATGACACTCGTGCCTGGGGCCCCCCCTACATGAAGAATGCTGACGGTAAAAATACTCAGGAAACCTCATACTATCAGTCCTCCAATCGCAATAAACGCTCGGTAGCTGTCGATATTGCTACCGAAAAAGGTCAGGAAATTGTACGTGCGCTCGCTGCCGAGAGCGACGTGCTGTTAGAGAATTTCAAAGCTGGCTCCTTAAAGAAATACGGGCTGGATTACGACTCACTTTCAAGCCTTAATCCGAGATTGGTCTATTGTTCCATTACGGGGTTTGGTCAGACGGGGCCCCGTGCGCAGGAGCCTGGCTATGATTTTATTATTCAGGGTATGGGCGGGTTGATGAGCATCACTGGTGAACGTGATGATGTTCAAGGTGGCGGCCCGCAGAAAGTAGGCGTGGCTGTCACCGATGTGATGACGGGCCTGTATTCGGTTATTGCTATACAGGCAGCGCTACTGGCTCGTGAAAAAACAGGGCGTGGTCAGCATTGCGATATGGCATTACTGGATGTACAGCTGGCTGCATTGGGTAATCAGAGCCAAAACTACCTAAGTACGGGCATATCACCTGGCCGCTACGGTAATGCGCATGCCAATATCGTGCCCTACAACTCGTTCCATGCAAGTGATAAGGATTTCATTATCGCCTGTGGCAACGACTCTCAGTTTGCCGCATTGTGCAATGCGATAGAACTGCCCGAATTGTCAGTGGATCCCCGGTTTTCAAAGAATGAAGATCGCGTCAGGAACAGAGCGGTAATTACTCAGATTCTATCGGACCATTTCAAGCGCGACACAGCGGACGCTTGGGTGAAGAGGATAAGTAAGGTCAAAGTGCCTGTCGGGCTAATCAATAACATTGCCGATGCATTGGCGGAGCCTCAAGTGGATGCTCGTGGCATGTTAGTCAACATCCCCCACCCCATGAATCCTGATTTCGAGATGGTTGGGAGCCCAATTAATCTTTCTGATACGCCAGTAGAGTATAAAAGGCCGGCACCACTGCTAGGGCAGGATACGAATGATGTGCTTACTGAATACCTTGGCCTTTCACCAGAGCAACTATCGCAATTTAAAAGTGACGGCGTCGTCGGTTAATCCACTTTTTATGTATATCACTAAGGATTTTTCATGAAAGTACTTGTCGCGGTGAAGCGCGTCATCGACTACAACGTCAAAATTCGTGTCAAAGCGGATTATTCTGATGTCGACCTTACCAACGTCAAAATGGCCATGAACCCCTTCTGCGAGATTGCCGTGGAAGAAGCGGTGCGCTTGAAAGAGAAGGGCGTTGCTACGGAAGTGGTCGCCGTGACGGTCGGTCCCAAAGCGGCCCAGGAACAGCTGCGCACCGCGCTGGCGCTGGGTGCGGATCGCGCCATTCATATTGAGACTGACGAGCGCGCAGAATCCCTGGCCGTGGCTAAGCTACTGGCCAAAGTGGTCGAAGAGGAGCAGCCAGGGTTGGTAGTGTTGGGCAAGCAGGCCATCGATACCGACAACAACCAGACCGGCCAAATGCTCGCCGCGCTGACTGGCCTGCCCCAGGGCACCTTTGCCTCGGAAGTTGCGGTCGATGGTGACAAAGTCAACGTCACACGGGAAATCGACGGCGGTCTGCAAACCATCGCGCTGACGCTGCCCGCGATTGTCACTACCGACCTGCGCCTCAACGAGCCGCGCTACGCCAAGCTGCCCGACATCATGAAGGCCAAGAAAAAGCCACTGGATGTGAAAACCCCCGCCGACTTCGGCGTCGAGGTCGCTTCCAAGGTCAGTCTGCTCAAAGTAGAGTCGCCCGCCGAGCGCAAGGGCGGCGTCAAAGTCGCCTCGGTAGACGAGCTGATCGACAAACTGAAAAACGAAGCCAAGGTTCTTTAAGGTCGGCTATTTACAACCCGTACTTTGAGACAAGTTCTTTGAGATAAGCGCTTTGAAAGGAGCTGATTTTATGAGCATTTTGGTACTTGCCGACCTGCATGAAGGCCAGCTGGCCGGTGCGACGGCTTACGTGATTGCGGCCGCACAACAGATCGGCGGCGATATTGACGTTCTTGTTGCCGGTGAAGGCGTTCAAGCCGCGGCTGAGGCAGCCGCCAAACTCGACGGCGTAAGCAAGGTACGTGTCGCGGATAACGTCGTTTACGCCCACCAGCTGGCCGAGCCCATGGGCGCGCTGCTGGTCGAACTGGCCGATGGCTACACCCACGTGCTCGCTAGCGCCTCCACCACCGGCAAAAACGTGCTGCCGCGTCTGGCGGCCTTGAAAGATGTCAGCCAGCTTTCCGATGTGCTTGCCGTGGATAGCGCTGACACCTTCAAGCGCCCGATTTACGCCGGCAACGCCATTGCGACCGTCAAGAGCAACGACGTGCTAAAAGTCATCACCGTGCGTACTACCGGCTTTGATGCCGTGGGCGATGGTGGCAGCGCCACCATTGAAGCTGTTGATACCGTGGTTGACAACGCCCAGTCCAGTTTCGTCAAGCAGGAGCTTGCCGAGTCGGACCGCCCGGAGCTTGGCGGCGCCAAGGTGGTCATCTCTGGTGGCCGCGGCATGGGCAACGGTGATAACTTCAAGCTGCTTGACGGCATTGCCGACAAGCTAGGTGCGGCGATTGGGGCTTCGCGGGCGGCCGTTGACGCAGGCTTTGTCCCCAACGATATGCAGGTCGGCCAAACGGGTAAAATCGTCGCGCCGGATCTGTATATCGCCGTGGGCATCTCCGGTGCCATCCAGCATCTGGCGGGCATGAAGGACTCTAAGGTGATCGTCGCGATCAACAAGGACGACGAAGCGCCGATTTTCCAGGTCGCCGACTACGGCCTGGTAGGCGATCTGTTCGAGTTCCTACCGGAAATCGAAAGCAAAATTTAGCAGTGGCGCAGGAATTCGCGAGCGGCGATCAGCACCTCCTCCTGCTCGGACGGTGAGGGTGGCCAGCAGGTTGTGACGCGTGTGCGGTCGGTCATGGACATCATCGCGGTACCGCCAGCGCCGTATGGTCGCGGGTGAAACGCCATGCTGGCGGGCCAGCTCGCTATCCGTGATGCTGGAAGGCGCTGCCTAGATCTCGGCGCGGATCTTCGGTGTCGTGGTCGCCTGCTTATGCAGCTTGATGTCCATGAACCTGCTCCCGAATGAATTTCTGTAGAAGCTCTCTGGCTGCCAGCAGAGGATAACTCCTATAGCTCATTTGATCATCCGAGACCCTACAGCTAGGTATTAACCGTTTGACGGATAAGTTGGGCTTTATCCTGTAATAAGGGCTTATAAATATTTAACAGCATTTCCATATCAACGCGTGCGGCGTTGGTGCTGATATTGATAGCGCCTATTAGCTTGTCATGGATGTCAAATACAGGAACGGCAACTGATCGCAGTCCAGAGTCTAACTCTTGATCAACTATCGAATAACCTTGTTGGCGTACCTCAACAATGCACCTCTTTAGCTCCTCTTTATCATTGATGGTTTTATCGGTATATCGCTTCAATGAAATGCGTTCCAAATAGGCATTTAGCTCTGATTCAGTTAATTGCGATAACAGTACGCGACCCATAGATGTATGCGCTGCTGGGAGGCGCGTACCTACTGATAAAGTAATCGCCATTAAGCGATGTGGTGCCGCAGAGCGTGCCACATAAATGACATCGTCTCCATCCAACACGCCAAGTGAAGATGACTCGCCACTTTGAGTTGTAATATCTTCCAGATATTGTTGTATGACGCTGCGGTAATTATTTGCTGAAAGGTATGCGTATCCTAGTTGAAGCACTCTAGGGGCGAGTTCAAAGTAACGCTGATGTTTACGCACATAGCCTAATGCGTTCAGCGTTAGCAAGAATCGGCGTGCTTTCGCTCGATTCATACCCGTGCGTGCAGCGACTTCGCTCAACGTCATTTTTGAATGGGAATCATCGAAGGCCATGATGACTTCCAAGCCACTAGCAAGTGCTGTTACGAAGTCACGGTCATCAGGTTTAAGCGTTTCTACCTGGGGCAAGTCTTCCATTATTGTGCTCTCATCCAGTGCATACATGGTCATGTGTTAATTTAGCATAATGTTCGAATACCGAACAATTGTGCTTTTGGGCTATCGATGCTTGTTGCATGTGCCCCTTCCTTATATACCTTGGTAGTAGGAAAACGCAGGCAAAGTGTGCCTGTGCATGGTGTGTTTATAAATAACATATTGTTATTCAATGGGTTTTTGATTTCTATAAGTTGATGTATTGACCCGTCTTTGCAGATATTAGCTCAACAGCAATTTGACCCAGTATGCATTCGACAGTAAGTTGTTCGTATAGAGAATCTATGTTCGTTTCGCGAACAAGTTATCCATAAGCAGACAACGATACGCTAAGAGGCATCCATTATGGCCGAGTTTCTCAGCTTGCATGATGCGGTAGCGCGCTACGTCCAAGACGGCGCCACCGTGACCATGGAAGGCTTTACCCACCTGATTCCGTTTGCCGCCGGTCACGAAGTGATCCGTCAGAAAAAGCGCGACTTGACGTTGATCCGCATGACCCCCGATATCATCTACGATCAGATGATTGGCGCGGGCTGCGCTAAAAAGGTGATTTTCTCCTGGGGCGGTAACCCTGGAGTGGGTTCGCTGCACCGCCTGCGCGATGCGGTTGAGAAAGGCTGGCCGCGCAAAATCGAGATTCTTGAGCATAGCCACGCAGCCATGGCCTGTGCCTTTGAAGCGGGTGCTGCGGGGTTACCACTGGCTGTTTTTCGTGGCTACATCGGCAGCGAACTGCCCAGTGTCAACGATCAAATCAAATTCATTGAGTGCCCTTTTACTGGGGAGCGCCTAGCGGCCGTACCGTCGGTGCGCCCGGATGTTTCGATCATTCACGCCCAGCGAGCGGATCGCCAGGGCAACGTGCTGGTAGAAGGCATTGTCGGCGTACAGAAAGAGGCAGTGCTCGCCGCCAAGCACAGCATCGTCACAGTGGAAGAGATTGTTGATGACCTAGGGGCTACCCCCAATGCCTGCGTGATTCCCAGCTGGGCCATCAGCGCCGTCGCGGTGGCCGAGAAAGGCGCGCTGCCGTCTTACACCCACGGCTATTACGGTCGCAGCAACCGTTTCTATAAAGAGTGGGATGCCATCGCACGCGACCGCGATACCTTTACTCTGTGGCTCGATGAGAACGTTTACAGTAAAGAGGAGAATAACTAATGAGCCTTGAATATACCTCTTCTGAAATGATGTCGGTCACCGCGGCGCGGGCGCTGGAAAACGGCATGACCTGCTTTGTGGGCATCGGCCTGCCCTCGGAAGCTGCCAACCTGGCGCGGCTGACGCACGCTCCTGATGTGGTGCTGATTTATGAGTCCGGCACGCTGCAAACCAAACCCGATATTCTGCCGCTCTCCATTGGCGATGGTGAACTGTGCGAATCAGCATTGACCACCGTTGCAGTTCCGGAAATGTTCCGCTACTGGCTGCAGGGCGGCAAAGTGGACGTGGGCTTTTTAGGCACCGCGCAAATCGACCGCTTTGCTAACCTGAATACCACGCTCATCGGCGATTACAAAGCGCCCAAGGTGCGCCTGCCAGGCGGCGGCGGGGCGCCTGAAATCGCCACCAACGCGGGCGAAGTGTTTATCACCCTAAAGCACTCCAAGCGGGCGTTTGTGAAAGACGTCGACTTCGTCACCACACTCGGTTTTGGCCGCGACGGTAAAGGCCGCGATAACGTACCTAATATCGGCAAAGGCCCCACCCAGGTGATTACTGATCTATGTGTCATGAAGCCTGATGCCGAGACCAAAGAGCTAGTGGTGGTATCGCTGCATCCCGGAGTAACCCGCGATGAGGTGATTGACGCCACCGGCTGGGAAATCCGCTTTGCCGAGCAGCTTGAGAGCACGCCCGAGCCCAGCGAAAAAGAGCTGACGATTTTACGCGAGCTCAAAGCCCGCACTGAACGGGCCCACGCGGGCGAATAAGGAGTTGTTATGAGCATGAATAATGTCTATCTCTGCCATCCCCGCCGCACGGCCGTAGGCCGCTTTGGCGGCACTTTGGCTAGCGTGCGCCCTGATGATTTCGCCGCGTCGATTTTTAAAGCCGTATTAGCCGAAGCGCCAGATCTTGACCCAGCCGCTATTGAAGAAGTGTTCATGGGTTGCGCTAACCAGGCCGGTGAAGATAACCGCAACGTGGCTCGTATGTCGTCATTGCTAGCGGGGATTCCTACCTCGGTGCCCGGCACCACCATGAACCGTCTGTGCGGCTCAGGTATGGACGCCGTTGGCACGGCCTTTCGCGCCATTAAAGCTGGTGAGATGGAGCTAGCGCTGGCAGGCGGTGTGGAGTCCATGTCCCGTGCGCCCTACGTGATGGGCAAGGCCTATAGTGCCTTCGATCGCACTCAAAAAATCGAAGACACCACCATTGGCTGGCGCTTGGTCAACCCGCTGATGAAGAAAACCTACGGCATTGATTCCATGCCGGAAACGGCAGAAAACGTCGCCGAGCAGTTCGCTATCTCTCGTAAAGACCAGGACGCCTTTGCCCTGCGCTCCCAGCAGAAAGCCGCTGCCGCTCAAAAGGCGGGGCGCTTCGCCCAAGAGATCACCGCCATTGAGATCCCTCGTCGCAAGCAGGAGCCATTGATTTTTGACCAGGACGAGCACCTGCGGGAAACCACGCTTGAGAAGCTCGCTGGCCTACCGACGCCTTTCCGTGAGGGCGGCAGTGTAACCGCAGGCAATGCTTCTGGTGTCAACGACGGCGCAGCCGCCATGCTGGTGGCCAGCGAATCAGCCGTCAAACAGCACGGCCTGAAGCCAATGGCGAAAATCATCGGCATGGCCACGGCTGGCGTTGAGCCGCGCATCATGGGCTATGGGCCGGTACCGGCAGTGCAGAAACTACTCAAGCGCACTGGTATCGCCATGGATGATATTGATGTATTTGAGTTTAACGAAGCGTTCGCCGCCCAGGCGTTAGCGTGTATGCGCGACCTTGGCTTGGCTGACGATGACCCGCGCGTTAACCCGAACGGCGGCGCGATTGCCCTGGGGCACCCGCTGGGCATGTCCGGTGCCCGCCTATTGTTGACCGCCGCTCATGAGTTGCACAACAGCGGTAAGCGCTACGCGCTGTGTACCATGTGCGTTGGCGTAGGGCAGGGTATCGCTACGCTGATCGAACGGGTTTAACGGAGGCAGACATGGCTTTTCATACCATCAACGGTCGCAGCGTGGCCTACCGACTGCTCGGCGCGGAAGTGAACCCACTTATCGTGCTGGCCCATCCGCTGGGCATGAGTCAGGCGGTATGGGACGACGTTATCCCCCTGCTTCTGTCTCGCTATCGAGTACTGACCTGGGATCTTCCCGGCCACGGCGCTAGCCAGGCGGTTAGCGGCGAGCAGATCACGCCCGCTGATTTAGCCGCTGAGGCTCTGGCATTGGCAGAACTGGCGGGCGCTGAGCGCTTTCACTTTGCCGGTACGTCCATTGGCGGTGTCGTCGGTCAGCAGTTGATTGCAGAGCATAGCGACCGCCTGCTCTCCGCTACGCTGACCAACACTGGCGCAGTGATCGGCAACCCGGATCAATGGAACACCCGCGCAGGCCGCGTGCGCCAGGAAGGCCTGGCGGCGATGTCTGAAGAGATTGTGCCGCGCTGGTTTGCACCAAAAGCGTTTGAGGCAAGCCTGGCGCTGAAAACGGGCTGGTGCACCCAGATGGGCCGTGGCGACGATGAGTCCTACGCCCAGCTGTGTGAAATGCTGGGCCGCGATACGTTCACCGGAAAACTAGCTTCTAAGAAAGTCAAAGTGCAGCTATTTGGTGGCAGTGAGGATATGGCCACCCCGCCCGCGACGCTAGAAGCTCTGGCGGCAGAACTCGATGGCGCGTCGCTGGAGGTTTTTGAAGGTGTTGGCCATGTGCCATCGGTGGAGGCGCCTGTGCTGTTCGCACAAAAGCTACTTTATTTACTCGCCGCCGATTGAGGCGATGAGGCTAATCAGTGGTGTTGCTTACATCACCTGCTTGCTGGCAATAAGGTAAGGTAGAAATAAGGTCGTGTGAACTCCACAACCGCCAATATGATCGATCAGCAGCGTAAAATGAAGTTGTGACTCAGCAGTTTTCACCTTTGACATCTCTATGGAGATTCCATAGAGATGTGCGTATCCTTCGATCAATTTCCCTGCACGGTCGAGAAACCCTCATACGTTCAGCTAGCAGCTGCGTGAGTAGGCGGTTACATTGCAAGGTTGCCCAATGTGGCCCCATATATAGGGTACCGATGAAGATTGTGAAAACCCTGAGTCGTCAAAATAATAGAACTCGTGCTCACCCTGGTACTGCCGCTGGAGTGAATTGATGAGGCCTTGGATGTTTCGGAAAACCGTCTCGTCACGCAGTGCAGTGAGTGTCGGATAGGCTTGAGTCTGAAGACATTTTGTTCAACGCTCGGCGAAGGGCCACCATGCTGACGTTCTTCCCCGTCTCTTCTTTAAAACTAGCCTGCAAGGACCGAGTCTGGTAAGGCTGTTCGGCGGTGAGTTCCTGCAATCTTTGATGATCGCTCTCGTCCAAAACAGGCGTGAGACCACTGCGAGGCTTATCAATCCATCCATCGAGGCCTGTTGCTTCCAATTGATTGAGCTACCGTGATGCGACGTTGTAGCGATCATCCCACGTTCGCCTGCCTTCACTTCAGTATCACACTCTTCACTGAATAAGTTTTGCACACCACGTTTCTGCTTAAAGTAAGCCAGGGTGCGGAAGAAGCAGTCTTCACACAGATGCACCTGGTAGCGTTCAGTCATCGTGTTGAGATTCATAGCCCCTGTGTGCTTGAAGTGTGAAGTAAGAAGATGTTCTCTTCGTTTGTGCTTCTGCCCGATAGTTTCTCAATGCTTTTATAAAGATCAAGCGTATAAAAATATTAATCGCGTTAAGCTTTTAATGGGGGGAATGAAGTAGTTGTTTGGCACAAAGCAATTATTAGTTGTTTAACTATAAACTAGCAGTGCGCCGTGTTACGTCAGTGAAAGTCACTGAGCTGGGTAATGTGTTCTACAAAACGCCGTACCTTAGCGAGTTCCCCCAAGTGTTCAGGGTAGACAAGATAATAAGCATTCTCACTGAATAGCCGATATGGCCAAGCAACTGTTAGTCGGCCACTTTCTAGTTCTTCATCGACGGTGAAGTGAGGAACCAGTGCGACCCCACCGCCTGCCATTGCCGTTCGCACCAGCATAGGAAAGGTCTCAAAGCGGGTGCCATGATAGCTACGGTCAGTGATGATCTCTTGGTTTGCAAACCAATGGTGCCATGCGTCAGGGCGTGTCGAGAGGTGAAGTAGCGGTAGTTGTGTTAAGTCATCCACTGACTGGATGGGGTGCCGAGCGAGTAATTCAGGGGAGGCAACCGCGACCATATCCTCATCAATAAGCTTATGACAAGCAAGGCTTGGCCAACTGCCATGCCCATAAAACAGAGCAATATCGATATCTTGCTGCTCAAGATCGAAATCTTTTACGCGGTCATGAAACTCCAAACTAATGCCTGGATTGGCGGCTAAAAAGGTGGGCAACTTATTGGCCAACCAGCGGCTACCGAAGCTAGGTAAGGTGGCGATTTTAAGAACCTCGCTATTACCGCTGTAGGTCATTATCGCTTGCGTCGACATCTCAATTTGAGTGAGCACTTTGCGTACGTCACTTAAAAAAATAGCCCCTTCTGGGGTTAGCAGCAGGCTACGTCGCACGCGACGAAATAGCTTGTGTTGCAAGGTGGCTTCGAGGTGCGCGACTTGTTTGCTGACAGCACTTTGGGTGAGGTTTAGCTCGTCTGCTGCGCGAGTAAAACTCATATGGCGTGCGGCTGCTTCAAAGCATTGCATAGCCGCCGTAGAAGGAAGATTGCGTGATGCCAAACCTGGCGCTCCTGATGACCTGAAAGCCGCCCCGGCGACTAAGCGCCGGGGGGAAGCTAGGCTTTTATAATGGCTCATTGGGCGAGCGTTGCAGCCTCCTGGGATTTATCAGGTCGGCGCGACTGAAGCCAGCCTACTGTCACCATGGCAAGCAAGCCTAAACCGCTGGTTAGCAACTCGGGAACCACCATGGCAAGCCCTGCGACTAACAGTACCAGACGCTCCCCGAAGAAGGAATCACGCACAAAGTAACCGAGTAGTGCGCTGCTGACGCCCATAATCCCTACGAGTGAAAAGAACAGCGCGCTTAAAAGACCTAGCAGCGTAGGTTCGACTAATACCAGCACAGGATTATAAATGAAGGCATAAGGAATAATAAACGCACCAATCGCCAATTTAACCGCCGTAAAGCCGGTCTTCATCGGGTTGGCTTGTGCAATGCCTGCACCCGCAAACGCGGCTAAACACACGGGAGGTGTAATATCGGCGATGATGCCGAAATAAAAGACAAACAAATGTACTGCCATTGGCGGAAGGCCGAACTCATTAATCAGTGCTGGTGCGGCAATGGTGGCGGTGACCACATAGTTTGCTGTTGTGGGTAATCCCATGCCCAAGACAATACAGGCAATCATTGTGAACAACAGCGCAAGTATCAAAACGCCGTCAGCTAAGCTAATAATGCCAGCAGCAAATTTTGAGTGCGCCAGGCAAAGCCTGGACATCCGGGAAACCGAGAAGGTGGAAAGGATGTCGTGAAACCCAGTGGGTGAAAGTCCCACCCGGCCAAGGCTAGCCACCAGCCGGCAGCGAGTGTTGCGTGGTGTCGGGTAACCG
>NZ_JBSXNH010000023.1:0-8636 GCF_056857535.1 Vreelandella sp. L-25 | reverse complement strand
CGGGCCGTCAGCACCGATCAGCACGGTGGGTTTTGGCAATAACGGGCTTGCGAAAGCCAACTTGCACGGGGCGAATGATCAAAAAGTGCTCGCTGGCGGTGATAGGGAAAGTGTCGGCGCCGGCTTCACGGATTCAGGTTAATACTCAGCTGATGCTGATTGCAGGCATTTCAGCGATCTCTATTCTTTCGGCTGTCTCTGGGGTGCGTGGCGGTATTCGGCTGATTTCCGAGATGAATATCTGGGTATCCCTGGCGGTTATCGGTATTTTTCTGCTGGCGGGCCCCACGCTTTGGCTAATCACGGTGTTTGGCGAAACCCTGCTCGACTACGCGGTTAACTTTATCCCCATGGGGCTTTGGTATGCAGAGGAAGAAGGCACCGCTGCCTGGCAACAGGGCTGGACGATCTTCTATTGGGGCTGGTGGCTCGCCTGGGCACCCTTTGTGGGGCTCTTTATTGCCCGCATTTCCAAAGGGCGCACGCTGCGTGAGTTTGTGTTGGGCGTTCTATTCGTGCCCACGCTCATCATCTTTGTATGGCTGATTATCTTTGGTGGCAACGCCATGCACCAGGAGCTAAATGCGGCGGGAGGCCCGGGTAGCGCGGGCATTATCGAACTGGTGAACGCTTGGAACCTACCGGCTGCACTGTTTGCTACGGCGGATGGCATTGTAGGTAGCGGTACGTTTGGCTGGATACTCTCTGCCCTCATGGTCTTTCTGCTAATGAGCTGGTTCGTCACCTCCTCTGATTCCGGTACGCTGGTGCTCACCACGATTTTGTCGCTAGGCGATAATGAGCCACCCATACGCTTTCGCGTTTTCTGGGGCGTGGTGATTGGCTTAGTCGCGGCGGCGCTGCTGGTAGCCGGTGGTCTGAATGCGCTGCAAACGGCGCTGATTGCGGCAGCCCTACCGCTGAGTGTGGTGGTGCTAGTGATGACAGCGGGCGTGCTACTGTCGCTGTTCCGCGAGACGCTTAATACAGGCCGTAAGAAACGCTGAGCTAAGGCACACGATGACACTAGGCGTCTCTTGTTGACGCCTAGTGCTCAATACGCCTTGGGAGGTTAACGAAAGCAGCCGTGAATAACGAGTATCGCTATGGATATCGACACCTTTATCACCCGCTTTGAGCGAGGCTTAGCTAACGTCACGCGTAGTACGCCCGCCGAGGCGCGCCGGCGCTACGACCAGCTGTGCCAAACATTTGCCCCGCCTAACCCAACCGGCATGCGCATTACCGACGAGCCTTGGGAAGGCAGCGTGCTTCGGCACTTTATTCCCCCCTCCGCCAAGCCGGGGCGCGTTATGTATCTTCACGGAGGGGGATTTACGCTGGGGTCCGTCCACAGCCACCATGGTATTGCAGCAAGCCTAGCCGACCGACTATCGCGCCATGTTGTCAGTCTCGACTATTGCTTAGCGCCTGAAGCGGACTACCGCGACATGCTGGAGGAGTGTTTGAGCGCCACCCGCGTGATAACGCCTGCTGCCATCGTTGGTGATAGCGCAGGCGGGCGCTTGGCGCTGGACGTGTTAACGCGGCTAACGCATAGCGTCCCGCTAGGGCTTATTTACCCGCCGGTTGGCCCGCTTAACCCACAGACGCTGGGGCCTGATGCCCCGCTGCTTAGCCGTAACGATGTCTTATCGCTGCTTCCTTTCTGCCCGGGGCTAAGCACTCAGATCGATACGCTCCCAACCAACGCGCAGCTGGAAGTGCTTAGCGTTGAGCACGACCCGTTAACCGCTCCACTTGAACAAGCCGTTGCTGCCTGGCGCCGTAACGGTGTGCAGGTAGGGTATCGCAGCGCCAGCACGATGGTGCACGCCGCCTTACATGCCCATGCCCAGCTGCCAGAAATGCAAAGCGCCTGGCAAGATTTTTGCCAGGCGCTCAACCAACGCTTAGATCATTAACGCTCGGTTACTGATAACTAGCGCGCACCGCCTCTATCGCCGGCTGGCCATCTTTTGCGGTTACTCCCTCCAGCCATGTGGCTACGGTGCCTAAGTTGGCACTGATCCACTCAGAGGCCACTTCATCGGCGGGACGATCTTCGTAGCTGTAACTATGCACCCAAGCATTTTGATCTTCGATATCTACTACATATTGTGAGAGAAAGCGATGTAGCTGTGGGTCTTCTGTGGCCATATTCGCTGGCACGACCGTCCAAACGGTGCTTTCTATTTGGGCAATACCCGCATCTTCTGCATCGTCCAGATAAGCCATATCAAAGCTGACGTTCATCCAATGGGGTTCCCAGCCTACAAAGGTCACCCACTCGCCGTTGGCCATATTCTGCTCGGCTTGCGCCAGCATTGCCGCTGTCGAGCTCTCATTCAGCGACCAATCGCCTAAACCCACAATATCATTATCAATCGCCGAAAGGATCGCCGTATTAATCCCGGTGCCCGCCTCGATACCCTGAATTTCACCGTCGAAGCGGTCACGATGGGCATCCAGGTCGGCCACCGACGTCACGCCGGCATCATACACATACTGCGGTACCACTAAGCCAGAGTTTGCCCCTTGGATATTGGAAACCAGTTTTTCCACCTTATTATCGGCTACAAGAGGTTCTACCATATCCGTCTGTACCGGATACCAACCACCCAAGTAAACATCAATATCATTACGGGTTAAGCCGGCTAAAATAACGCTCACCGCTAAATCCCGCTGGCGGGTTTGGTAACCCATTGCCTGCATCAGCTGTGCTGCGACTTCTGACTTTACAGTAACACCGGGCCAAGGCGGCACACCAAATCGCACCTCATCTAGGGCAGCCGATGCTGGGGCGGCCGTTGCTAAGGTCGCTAAGCCCGCAGCACCTAGGGCATACACTGTTTTCAACCCACCGAGTTTATGCATCATTTTCTTGTCCTCTTTTGGCGATATACCAATCAAGTTTGCCAACTAGACAACAATTCAAACGACACCAAGCGACATAAAATAATCATAAAGCGACAAATTTATCGCTTACTACTGAAGTAACTGACGCCGTGATTCTCCGGGTGAGCAACCAAACTGCGCGCGGTACGCGCGTGCAAAGCTGGAGCTTGACGCGAAGCCACAAGCAATACCCACTTCTAAAACATCCATATTCGTTTCCATGAGCAGGCGCTGCGATCGCGATAAACGAAGCGATAAATACCACTGACGAGGCGTTCTATGAAGGTGCTCCTCAAATAGCCGCTGAAGATGGCGTAAAGATACCCCGATGCGATCCGCTATCCCCTCTATCGGCAACGGCCTCTCCAAATGACGCTCCATCAAGGCAACGGCTTCAATCAAACGTGGGTTATGCGTGCCTAGTCGACGCGCCAGCGACATGCGCTGTTGGTCATGGCGGTTTCTTAAGCGCTCATGGATCAGCTGCTCAGAGACATCAACCGCAAGCTTGGCGCCATGCCTCTGCTTGATAACCTCTAGTGCCATATCCATCGCTGCCGCACCACCAGCACATGAAAAACGGCGCTCACCTAGCTCAAATAGCTCGTCTGATGTTTCGATCAACGGGAATCGCTCACGAAAGGCGGGCAAACTTTCCCAATGTAGCGTGATCCGCTCACCTTTAAGCAGCTCGGCGGAGGCCAGTAAAAAACAGCCGGTATCAATACCGCCTAACACGCAGCCTGCCTGGTCTAAACGGTGTAGCCAACTGACTAAAGGTCGCGTTAGGTGCACGTCTGGCTCAAAACCACTGCAGACAGCCAGTGAGGGTAAATCCAAACACTCGCCAATGGGCTGATCAACCATCAGTGTCATACCGTTACTGGCACTGACGGGCTCACCATCCAAACTAAAAAGTGTCCAATCAAACAGGGGACGTCCGCTCATACGGTTCGCAATTCGTAAGGGTTCAACAGCGGAAAAAAACGCCATCATCGAGAAACGGGGTACTAAAACAAACCCAATTCGCTCAGGCATAGGGCCGTGATAATGCAAACGCAATTGGCTGACTCCACGTAATTTCTTGGGCACACACGAAGGCTGATAATTCTATAAAACCAATAGCATACGGTCTGGCATAGGTCCACACCTTACCCCTTGCAACACAAAACATCGCATCGAGCGATGATTATGTTGCAGACTTAGAAACCGTGAATAAGGCGGCTATGCATTGGAACACCATTTATTACAATGCGTATCGCATCGATGTAGAGGGCGTTAATACCCCCGTTGAGCTTCTGCTAGGTAGACGATATCAATTTCGCCGCACGTATCATCCTGTCGATCGAGCCTGGATGCTGACCTTCTCTGGCGTTGACAGCCATCGACATCGTCGCATCACGGTTCACCTCGGTGCCGCCGCCGACAAGTGGTGGCCGACCTTGCTTAAGGGGCTACCGAAGCTGACCGCACTGAGCTGACGCTCCTGCGAGACCACCACAGCATCAGAAAGCGAGCGACCGGAGCGGCGGTCGGCGATCACGGCTGCTTTGAAGGTCGAGATTAATTCCTGGAGGTTATAAAACGGCGAAAGAAACGCAGTGTTCGGGCATTACGAAGCAGGCGCTCACGCCGGAAATACGGATCCTTACGAGCAATGCCGATGGCACGTAGCTTCAGACTGCCCGATCAGAACCCTCGTGAATGAGGCGGGTTAACGCCTTTACATTAAGTGTGCCACCCTTGTACCAGCGCCTTGACGACATCGTGCCATTGGCGGAACACTTTCTCAGCCACTTTGAAAACCACTATCAACGCCGCACACTCGGCTTTTCCGATCAGGCTCGTTCAGCCATGTACCAGTACCGCTGGCCGGGAAACGTACGCGAACTCAAGAACTGCGTCGAACGAGGCGTGATTCTCACTGCTGACAATAAACATATTACCGAAAAAGCATTGTTTGGTGATTACCGCGTCCCGACACTGGAGCGCGAGAAAGCTCAATGCCTAGATGAAACGGGCATGCTCATACCAACATCTGACGACAACTCCAGCAACGTATCTCCACGAGAGCATATTCAACCACTACTAGACGCTGGTATGACATTAGAAGAGGTAGAAAGAGCACTAATTCAAGCCGCCAATAGTGATAGTGGCGGAAATATAACTGCAGCAGCGCAGCGCCTAGGAATGACGCGAGCAGCCTATGCCTACCGTCTTAAAAAGCATCGCCTCTAACTATTTGCCCGCACGAATAATATTTTCCATGTCTACAGGGAGGCACGCCGTAAAAAAACGGCGATTATCGAGTATCGATAACCCCTAGGCTGAATAGCGACACCACAGTGCCCTCCTCAAGCAGCGGCACAACGAGGAAGATTTTCCCAGGCTATTTTCTGACAAACCTGACAATTGACCACTAATCGGACGTAAATTGGACATTTTGCACTGTAAACCTTAAGGTATTGCTCCTCTGGGGTACTGGCCTTGAGCCACATACAACCCCTATTATCGGCACCCGCAAGGGTTCCGCTTGGTATTGCCTCACCACAATTTGGATCACCGGCACTTTCGACTCTCCGCACGATGCGGACGCTATCGATAGAAGAGGGAATCCATGTCGAGCCATTATTCGGATGAGGGCCGCTGCATGCCGCGCCGCCCGCCACCCTACCTCCCCGCTTGGGGTTAATGCCCCCATTCGGCATCTTTTTGCCGTGTCTTGATAATGCCAGCGGCTGAGCTCTGCGCCAACAAGCCGACTGTCTGTCATCCAAGCAACGCTCACGCCCTGCGCCGGATCTGCCATGTTGCCACTGCGTTCAGCATGTTGCGTGCGACGGCCCTTGCGCGTGTTTGTTCCACCCACAGAGGAATTGCTTTTGAACAGTGAGTCTTTATATCAATTCTCGACCCTGACTGTTGTTTTGCTGCTGATTGCCTTTTATGGCGGTACCTACCTAATGACGCTCGGCATTCGCAAAAAGAACGAGGATGCCGACGCCTTCATGGTTTCCAATCATCGCGTAGGGTTTGGGATCGGTGCAGCTAGCATGACCGCCACCTGGATCTGGGCGGCCTCCTTCTATGCTGCGGCCACTTCCGGCTATACCTATGGCGTATCAGGGCCCATACACTACGGACTCTGGGGGGCCCTGATGATCCTATTCATCTACCCCTTCGGTCGACGTTTTCGCAAGCTGGCCCCCAATGCCCACACCCTGGGCGAGCTGATTCATGCGCGACATGGTTCTTCCAGCCAGCTGATTCTAGCGCTTTCCAATGTCCTGGGCAGTGTGATCAGCTTGATGGTCAACTTTACCGCTGCCGGGGCGCTGGTGTCAGTGCTCTCGCCACTTTCCTTCCAGGCCGGGGTGATCATCGCCGGAGTCGGGGTGCTGCTGTATACTTTGTGGTCGGGCTTTCGCGCCTCGGTACTAACCGACTTCGCCCAGCTGGTGGCGCTCATGGCCATTGCCATCGTGATTATTCCTGCGGTGTTCTTCGCCATGGGCGGCCCATCAGAGCTAGTTGCCGGTCTCGACAACCTTAGCGTCGAGCAGACCAACTTCTTTTCCACTGACGCCATCCTCAATCAGGGCGCGCCCTTCTTCGTCGCGGTGCTGGCCTACGCCATTGGCAACCAGACGATTTCCCAGCGCCTATTCGCTGTGAACGAAGAGCACATTAAACCCACCTTCCTCACCGCTACCATAGGTTACGGGGCGATCGTTATAGGGTTGGGCATGATCGGCCTGATGGCGCTGACCCTCGGTGTCGAGCCGCTCAACGGCGACATGAACAACCTGATTCCGCAAATGGTCTCAGGCTACCTGCCACCCATCTTCATCGCGCTGTTTTTCATCCTGGTGATTGGCTCGTTGTCGTCCACCGCCGACTCCGACCTCTCCGCGCTATCGGCGATCATGATGGCTGATGTCTATGGCAAGAACATCGCCCGCGGCAGGGCCGATCCCAAGCGCATGCTGCTGGTGGGGCGTCTGACTATGATCGTCGCCACGATAATAGGCATCGTGTTCGCCAGCTTTTCGTTGGATATCCTGGTCATGCTGGTGTTCGTCGGTGCCTTGTGGGGTGCCATCGTTTTCCCTGTAATCGCTAGCTGTTTCTGGAACCGCGTGACCAACGCCGCCTTTACCACCTCGGTGCTTGTCGCCATGGTGCTGTTCTGCGCTGCGCGCTTCGAGTTGATCTCTCTTGCTGGCCCCGGTGGGTTATTTTTCGAGCTGCTCGCCTGCATCGGCGGTGGCGTTATCATAGGCCTGATGGTGTTTGGCTTTCTCGGCCAAGCGGCCGGTTTCATCGCTGGCATTCTCACCCTTGTTGCCTCGCTGATTTTCGCGACCGGTTTCTTACGTGACTACACCGTGCTACTAGCCTCGCTGACCGCTTATGGCGCCAGTACCCTAGTATGCGTGGTGATGAGTCTGGCCAGCCGTCAGGCGCGCTTCGATTTCGACACCATCGGCCAGCGCGTAGGCAACTACGACCTCTCCCCGGCGAAGTCAGATGACCAGACTACCGAAGGCAGGCCGGCGGGCCTGGCTGCCCAACACTGATTGTGAACTTTTTTAATATTTGACCAAAAGGCGGTGCAGACCCTAGCCAGCACCGCATTAAGGAGGCAAAGACCATGACCATGCTTTTCAGTTTTTATGTGCTGATTTGGCCCGTACTGACATTGGGCGTACTGGCCCTGATCTGCCGCGCTGTATGGCGTGATCGGCAGCAGGCCCGCGCGGAAAACCGCGAGCTGGTTTAACCAAGGGCTGCGGCACCTAGGCATTCGGCCGCGCGTGGGGAGAGGAGATGCTAGTGCAAGGCATGCTAGTGCGCTTTGCGCTCGACCAGCCTATTTTCGATTTGGGAGATTTGCATGCATTGCTCCCAACGGGTCACCCTCCCCACCAAGATTCTGATAATGATCGATTAATTGCCTGACGCGTTTGCATGACCGCCATTAGCCAGAATTGCTCGCTGCACTGGCTGTCCCCAATGGCTTTGCTATTGAGCGATTGCACTTTGGCTTGTGCACACCGCTAGCCTCCTGACTAGCATTAAGCCTTGCTTAAATACCCAAGGTGGTCGGCTATAAGCGCCTGGGCTGCATTACCGCCGGTACGCGCCCTGTTGCTAGAAGAGCCTCAACAATGAGCTTGGCATTTTGGCTGGTTGGAGCAGCGACAGGCCTGCTGCTGTGTGGGTCATTATTTTAGCGCTTAAGATGGGGTGTCGTCGGGGGCTGCATGGGTATAGACAGTTTTCAATACAACATGCAGTCTCACGCCACGCTGCAGTCTGGATAAACTGCCTTGATGGTCGCGCTATTAAGTACAGCGCCGGAATGAAGACCTAAGCGCTTAGCTGGTTTTACTGTTAGGAGTGGTTACTGAGCTCTTGGTGAGCGGCCGCTAACCCCGCGTGAGGCTTGTAGCGATGTAGAGGAATAAGTAAGCCAAAACAAATTGCAAGTTTACGCCTTTTGGTGCCCAACTTTAACCAGTCATCGTTTCTTACCTAATAGAGGGACACTATGATCAAGTGCCACATATCTCGGATCATGGGAGAAAGAAAGCTGAAGATTGTCGATGTGGCACGTGAAACGGGCATTAATCGAGGAACGATTACGAGGCTCTATCACGAATCAGCCAGCCGCATCGAGCTTGAAGCGGTGGAAGCGCTATGCCGATACTTTGACTGTCAGGTTGGAGACTTAT
>NZ_JBSXNH010000022.1:0-16155 GCF_056857535.1 Vreelandella sp. L-25 | reverse complement strand
ACCGGTTGACGGCGGGCTGAGGGCTCGCCGCGCCCAACCGGCCAGCAGGCAAGGCGTCAGAACCGCCTTGCAGAAGCTGAGGGGCAGGTTAAGAGCCACACAACAGCACCAACACCAACACCAACACCAACACAGGGGGGGTGAAGAACCCACGCCTCAGCTCATCCATTAACCTCAAGTCCGACAGACTGCTAGAAGATCTCATTAGTCGCCACAGCTAATGGGGTCTTCATCCACTCTAGCTCGGCCTGGAGGATTAATCACCAAGCTTTTACCTGACGTTTGTGTCAGTTCATTAGTAGGACAAATATCTAGTGTCCGGGCCCCGTAGCCAACTTTTCCCAAATATGTATAGTAAAGATAGCTAACGTTAGCGTTCGTTCTGCTAATCGACGTAGCGCCTGATGTGGCTGTGAAAAAACGTACGATATTTTGATTCGGTATGCTTTCCGATGGCTTTCCGATAAATACTACTAACTCACCACTCCAATTATCTGTATCTGATAAACAATCGTTTCTGTCTTTGTTGATAGGGCAAACCGTCACGTCACTGCGCTGTGTAATCGCCGTATTGCGAGCCAGCGTTAAGGCTGTTTGTAAGCGATTTACTTCGCTGGCGACCGCCGAACGCTCTCCCAATGCTTGAAAGCTGGGAAGCCCCCAGGCCGCCAGCATGCCCATTAAGGCGAGTGCCACCAGCAACTCAAGCAGTGTAAAGCCCGTGTTGTTTCGCCTAGCGATGTGGTGAGGCTGTGCCATAGTCTCTCTCAGTAGCTTGACCTGTTGAAACGCATCACTATGCTCATTCTCTTTATGCCGCCAATGCGCTGGTACTCTGTTAGCGGCTCTTTTAGCGACTCTATTAGCAATAGTGGGCAATATTTGTGAGCGATTTCTTAATTATAGGCGGTGGTGTTATTGGTATGATGACCGCGCTGCAACTGGCAGATGCAGGTCAGAATATCACGCTGGTGGAGCGTGGGGCATGTGGGAAAGAGGCTTCTTGGGCAGGCGGGGGTATTGTGTCGCCGCTCTACCCATGGCGGTACGGCGAGCCAGTATCGCAACTTTCCCGCTGGTCGGAGGGTGTCTATCCGACGCTGGCACTGCGCCTGCTGGAAGAGACCGGCATCGACCCGGAGTATCGCCAAAAGGGCTTGCTCTACTTAAACGTGGATGACGATGATGCGGCACTGCACTGGGCACGCCAGTTAGGCAAACCGTTGGAGCGGGTAGATGCCGCTTTTGTGCATCAAAAAGAGCCAGAGGCAGCCGCACCGGGAGGCAGTGCGCTCTGGATGCCCACTCTGGGCAGCGTGCGCAACCCGCGCTTGGGCCAAGCGCTACGGGCGCGCTTAGCCGCTATGCCCAACGTCACACTCATAGAGCAGTGCAGCGTGCAGGGGTTTATTCAGCGCCAAGGCCGCGTGGTGGGTGTTGATACCAACCAAGGCGAGCAGCTGGCCGAGCAGTTGGTGGTATGCGGCGGTGCTTGGGCGGCCCAGTTGCTAGAGGGTTTGAACGTGCGCCTGCCGGTGCGCCCCGTTAAAGGGCAGATGATTGCTTATCAAGCGCCCCCAGGGTTAGTGCAACGTGTCGTGCTAAAGGATGGTCGCTATGTGATTCCCCGTAGCGACGGGCTGCTGCTGGTAGGTTCGACCCTGGAAGAGGCGGGCTTCGATAAAGCCACTGATGAAGAGGCGTTGGTCTCGCTCAAGCGGAGCGCGGAGAATATTATCCCCGCGCTGGCAGATTGCCCCGTAGCTCACCATTGGGCGGGCCTGCGCCCCGGCTCGCCAGAAGGCATACCGTTTATTGGCGCACTGCCCGATTTTCCGAATGTGTTTATTAATGCCGGGCACTACCGTAACGGCTTAGTGCTGGCGCCTGCTTCGACCCACCTGCTGGTAGACCAGCTGCTGGGGCGTAAGCCGCTGATGGATCCTGCGCCTTATCAGCCAACGGCTGCGCGTTTGGCGTAAAGGCGGGGAGGCTTAGCGATTGCTGCTGTCTTCCTGCTCCTGCAAAAAACGGTCACGATGCGCGCTACAGCAGAACCACTGTTCCGCATCGCGCAGCGCCTCGTTTTCCGGTACGTGAACATCACACCAGCGACAGCGCACCATATTGCCGCCCTCATGGCGGGGAGGCGTTTGCTGCTGGTGGCTCAGTTTATGTTGGCGGTAAATACCGTACAGCTTTAGGCCTGCATACAGCAGCACGGCAAAAATAATCAACCGAATGATCAATAGATTCATCCTCAATGGCTCCCCAAGTGGGAAAGGCGGTTACAAGGCGTGACTGGCGGCAAGACTTTCGTTGCTTTCAGCCCTCTTAGTGCTGTGTGGCCTTTGCCACTTGGCATGCCTTGCGGGACAATGCATCTACTATATAGATGCCACCGTATTCCGAAGATTCTCAAGAGATTTTAACGCCCATGCAAGACTTAACGCTGGTAATGGCCCAACTCGACCCTCTGGTGGGAGATATTCCCGGCAATGCCGCGCGTGCCATTGAGGCCGTGCGAGAAGCGAGGATTGAGCATGGGGCGGATATTGTTGTCTTCCCCGAGCTTTTTTTATCCGGCTACCCGCCGGAAGATTTGCTGCTGCGCCCCTCCATGGAAACCCGCCTGCGGGAAGCTCGTGCCAAAATGGCCGAAAAAATTGCCCGTGATGTGTTGGTGATTATTGGCTACCCCGGCGTGCGTGAAGGCAAGTGCTATAACCTGGCGGGTGTGCTGTACAACGGCCAGTGGGAAGCGGAGTACGCCAAGCAGGCGCTGCCCAACTACCAAGTGTTTGACGAGCAGCGCTACTTTACCCCCGGCACTGAGCCGCTGGTGTACGAACATAAAGGCGCCAAGCTTGGCCTGCTGATTTGTGAAGATTTATGGGAGGGCGCGCCGGTAAAAGCGGCCCATGAAGCGGGCGCCGAAGTGCTGATCAGCCTTAACGCCTCGCCCTACCACCAGGATAAGCCCGCCGAGCGGCTGCGCCTTTTAGAGCAGCGTGCCCAAGAAGTGCAGCGGCCGATTGTTTACGTCAACACCATCGGCGGCCAGGATGAGCTGGTGTTTGATGGTGGTTCTAGCTGTGTGGATGCCAGTGGGCAGTTAAAGGTGCTGGCACCCTATTGGCAGGCGGGCTTGATGCCCATCCAGTTGCTGCAAACCAGCGCGGATACCTGGGAGCCCCAAGCGGGAGAGATTGAACCCGACGTCGAGCCGGAAGAGAGCCTCTACTGCGCGTTGGTGACCGGCCTGCGCGACTACGTCAATAAAAGCGGGTTCAAGGGCGTCGTGTTGGGGCTTTCTGGTGGGATAGATTCTGCTCTCTCGCTGGCCATTGCGGTGGATGCGTTGGGGCCGCAGCGGGTGCAGGCGGTGATGATGCCTTACCACTACACGGCGGATATCTCCAAACAGGATGCCGCCGAGCAGGCGAACCTGCTGGGCGTGCACTATGACGTGATGCCCATCGAGCCGATGGTGGAAGCCTTTATGGGCACCTTGGCAGAAAGCTTTGCTGGCACCGAGCGAGATACTACCGAAGAGAACCTGCAGTCGCGCTGTCGTGGTGTGCTGTTAATGGCCATTTCCAATAAGAAAGGCCTGATGGTGCTGACCACTGGCAACAAGAGCGAAATGGCAGTGGGTTACGCTACCCTGTATGGCGATATGGTGGGTGGCTACAACGCGCTTAAAGATGTGTATAAAACCTGGGTCTACCGTTTGGCACGCTGGCGCAACACCCAGTCTCCGGCGATTCCCGAGCGGGTGATTGAGCGCCCGCCTAGCGCTGAGCTCGCCCCTGATCAGCAGGATAGCGACTCGCTACCCGACTACGATGTGCTGGACGCCATTTTGGTCCGCTACATCGAAGGGGATATGAGCGCCGAGTCGATTATTGCGGCAGGCTTTGAGGAAGAGGATGTCTATAAAGTCGTCAAGCTGGTGGATCGCTGCGAATACAAGCGTCGCCAGGCCCCTGTAGGAGTGCGGGTCACGCCGCGTGGTTTCGGGCGTGACCGTCGCTACCCCATTGTGAATGGCTGGCAGCCTGGGAATTAATGTAAGCGCTCACTGGCTTAAGGCAGTACCGGAGGAGGGGCCAAGCTTTTCCAATCACGGTGCTTTCGGTTAGCTCAAGCTTCAGCTTGTGGGGCGAGGCACCGCTTAGGATTTGATAAGTTATTGTTAAGTAAGTTTTATTAGGCATGAGCGCAATAAAACCACGCCGAAGCGTGGTTTTATTGATGCATGGGGTGTACAGCTTAAACGTGGCGGCCGCTAGTGGCCTGATTCAACGCTTAATCGCTGTTGCCATGTTTGGGCGTAAAGCGGCCGTTTTGAAGCTGCTCGTGATCCGGCGCGTTTTCGCGCAATACAGTGAGCACCTCGCGGGCGCGGTCGTCCATGCCTAAGCCTTGATAGCCCTCCACCATCGTGGCTAGCGCATCACGGGTGGCGCTGGACTCTGGGTAATTTTCGATGACCCAGCGGCCCCGCTCAACGGCGGCCAAGAAAGCACCGCGGCGCAGGTAGTAGTCAGCCACATGCAGTTCATGGCGGGCTAATAGCTCACGCAGATAGACAATGCGCTGCTGGGCATCCGGCGCGTACTGGCTCTGCGGGAAGCGCTGAATCAGTTCGCGGAAATCGTTGTAGGCATCCCGCGAGGCGCCCAGGTCGCGCTTGGAAATGTCGATCAAGCGCAGGCGCTCTAGGCTAAAACGGCCTGCCTGCCAAGCGGACAGCCCGCGCAGGTAGTAGGCGTAGTCCACCTGGGGGTGGTCTGGGTGCAGGCGGATAAAGCGGCTAGCGGCAGCGCGCGCCTCTTCCCAGTTGCTGTTTTCGTAATAGGCGTAAATCAGCTCAAGCTGGGCCTGTTCGGCGTGGGGGCCGAACGGATAGCGAGTATCCAGGGCTTCAAGGCGCTCGATAGCAATCGGGAAGCGGTTGCTATCGAGTGCGGTGCGTGCCAGCTCATACAGCTCGCGCTCTTGTACCCCCGCAAACTCATCTTCCTCTTCCGGGGTCGTGTCGTTGCTAGCGCAGCCCGCCAGGAGGGCAAGGCTCAAGGCTAGGGCGCCAAAGCGGTTGGCAGCGGAAAAAACGCGCATCATCATCCTCGTTGCAAACAAGCCTCAATCACCGAAAAGCGACGATGGCCATAAGTAGAAATGGTAGAATAGGTCGCAGTTAGCCCACTATAAAACACCTAGACGCAAAACGCAGGTTTAGCGACACGTTAAGCGTATTATGTGACGTAGTTGGGCGGTTAGCGTCTTAGAGAGGTTATTCATGTCTCGTATTGTTGAAGCCACGCAGCGGGTGCCCGCATCATTAGCTGGTGCACGTTTGGACCAAGCGGCGGCGGAGTTGTTCAGCGATTACTCCCGCGAGCGCTTGAAAGCGTGGATCAACGCCGGTGAGCTCACCGTCGATGGTGCCAAGGTCAAGCCGAAAGCCAAACTGCACGGCCATGAAGTGCTGACGCTCAACGCGACCATCGAAGAGGACACGCGTTTCGAGCCCCAGGACATTGCGCTGGACATCGTCTACGAAGACGATGACGTCATCGTCATCAACAAGGCAGCGGGCATGGTCGTGCATCCGGCGGCGGGCAACCCGGATGGCACTTTGCTCAATGCGCTACTGCATCATCACCCCACGCTGGCGGAGGTGCCGCGCGCGGGGATCGTCCACCGTTTGGATAAAGATACTACCGGGCTGATGATGGTCGCCAAAACCCTGCCAGCCCAAACAGTCCTGGTGGAGCAACTTCAGGCGCGTACCGTTTCGCGTCAATACGATGCGGTGGTGATTGGCAAACCCGTGGCGGGCAGCACCATTGATGCGCCGATTGGTCGGCACCCGAAAGACCGTAAACGCCAAGCGGTCACGGCGTCCGGCAAACCCGCCGTGACTCATTTTCGCGTGGTAGAGCGCTTTCGTGCTCACACCCACGTACGCTGCCAGCTAGAAACCGGTCGCACCCACCAAATCCGCGTGCATATGGCCCACGCCCGCTATCCGCTGATTGGCGACCCGCTCTACAGTGGCCGTGCCAAACTTCCGCCGGGGGCTGCCGGGCCGTTAAAAGAGATTTTGCGCGAGTTTCCTCGCCAAGCGCTGCATGCTCGCAAACTGAGCTTTGTGCACCCCGTCAGTGGCGAAACCCTCACTTTTCAAGCCGATCTGCCCGATGATCTACTAATGTTATTGGACTACCTGCGCGAAGATAGCGAGACCATGCGATGAGCGATGCCATTGACCTGCGCCCGACGCTACTGCTACCGGATTGGCCCGCGCCCGCCAACGTGCGGGCCTTTGTGACCACCCGTGAAACCGGGCCAAGCCAGAACGACTTTGCTGCCTTCAACCCGGCAACCCACGTTGGTGATAACGCTGACCATGTGGCGCTGTGTCGGCGGCTAATGCAGAAAGAGATCGGTGATGACCGCCCGCTGCTGTGGCTAAACCAAACCCATGGTGCCCGGGTGCAGCAAGAGTACCAAAGCACTCCCCCAGAAGCAGACGCCGCCGTGGCTAATAGCAGCGAGTACGCTTGCGTGGTACTCACGGCAGACTGTTTGCCGGTACTGCTCTGCAACCGCCAAGGCACCCAGGTCGCGGTAGCCCATGCGGGTTGGCGGGGGTTGGCAGGCGGGGTGCTAGAGGCTACGGTGGCCGCGATGAACTGTGACCCCAGCGATATTTTGGTGTGGCTAGGTCCGGCTATTTCCAACGCCCAGTTTGAAGTGGGCCCGGAAGTTTATGGTGCCTTTGTAGCGGTACATCCTGAAACCGCCGATGCCTTTGATCACAGCCCCTATCGGCTTGGTCACTACATGGCTGATTTATATCGGTTGGCGCGCTTTCGCTTAGAGGAGTTAGGGATCCATCATATTAGCGGCGGGCACTTCTGTACCGCCTGCGAATCGCGCTTCTACTCCTACCGCCGCGACAATGGTCACACCGGCCGTATGGCGAGTGTGATCTGGATCAACTAAGAGTCACTTGAAATACGTGGATATGACCCCACCTAACTTGTCAAGCTAATCGTCTTTAGCACGTTCAACAACAAGTTATCGGGAAGCGCCGTGGGTCCAAACGCACGGCTACCCCAGGAGGCACTCCATGCGATTCGATAAATTCACTGCCAAATTACAGGCTGCCATTGCGGAAGCGCAGTCCCTCGCGGTAGGCCACGGCCACAACCAGCTTGAACCAGTGCATCTGCTGCTGGCGCTGATCGACACCAAAGATACCGGCATTAAAGCGCTGATTGAAAAAGCCGAAGGCAGCAGCTCGCGCCTGCGTGACGGCTTGCAGCGTCAAATGGACGACCTGCCCAAAGTCAGCCAGTTCGATGGCGATGTTCAACCCTCCCGCGACTTCGTTAAGCTGGTTAATCTCACCGACCGCGAAGCGCAAAAGCGCGGCGACCAGTTTATTGCTTCTGAGCTTGTGTTGCTGGCTGCGCTGGAAATGAACAGCGCCATTACCAAGCTGATGAAAGAGGCTGGACTCAGCCGTAAAACGTTAGAGGCGGCGATCGACAGCCTGCGTGGCGGCTCCCGCGTTGATGACCCCAACGCCGAAGATCAGCGTGAAGCGCTGAATAAGTACACATTGGACCTCACCCAGCGCGCGCTGGACGGCAAGCTCGACCCTGTGATCGGTCGCGATGACGAAATCCGCCGTACGATTCAGGTGTTGCAGCGTCGCACCAAGAACAACCCGGTGCTGATTGGCGAACCTGGTGTGGGTAAAACCGCCATCGTCGAAGGCCTGGCTCAGCGCATCGTTAACGGTGAAGTACCCGAAGGTTTGAAAGAGAAACGCGTGCTGTCGTTGGATATGGGCGCGCTGCTCGCCGGAGCCAAGTTTCGCGGTGAGTTCGAAGAGCGCCTGAAAGCCGTGTTGAAAGAGCTCTCCCAAGAAGAGGGACGAGTGATCCTGTTCATCGATGAGTTGCATACCATGGTGGGCGCTGGAAAGGCCGATGGCGCCATGGACGCGGGCAATATGCTCAAACCAGCGCTGGCGCGTGGTGAGCTGCACTGTGTGGGCGCCACCACGTTGGATGAGTACCGCCAGTACATTGAAAAGGACGCCGCGTTAGAGCGCCGCTTCCAGAAAGTGCTGGTGGATGAACCCACCGAGGCCGATACCATCGCCATTCTGCGTGGTTTGAAAGAGCGCTACGAAGTGCACCACGGCGTTGATATTACCGACTCGGCGATTATTGCCGCCGCTAAGCTTTCTACGCGTTACATTACTGACCGCCAACTGCCGGACAAAGCCATCGACCTGATCGATGAGGCAGCATCGCGGATTCGTATGGAGCTAGACTCCAAGCCCGAAGAGATGGACCGCCTTGATCGCCGCCTCATCCAGCTCAAGATGGAGCGGGAGGCGCTGAAAAAAGAGACCGACGAAGCGAGCAAAAAACGCCTGGAGGCGCTGAATAACCAGATCCACGATTTAGAGCGTGAGTACGCTGACTTGGATGAGATCTGGAAAGCGGAAAAAGCCAGCATCCAAGGCGCGGCGCAGTTTAAAGCGGAGCTTGAGCAGGCGCGTATTGATCTTGAGCAGGCGCGTCGCCAGGGCGACTTAGGCCGTATGTCAGAAATTCAGTACGGCAAGATTCCCGCGCTGGAGAAGAAAATCAGCGAGGCGGGTGAGGGTGAAGCGGATACCGCTAGCCACCAACTGCTGCGCTCTAACGTCACGGAGGAGGAGATTGCTGAGGTGGTCTCCCGCTGGACGGGCATCCCAGTGTCCAAAATGCTGGAAGGCGAGCGGGATAAACTGCTGCGTATGGAAGACGCCCTGCACGAGCGTGTCATTGGCCAGCATGAAGCGGTAGAGGCCGTGGCAAACGCGGTACGTCGTTCTCGGGCGGGCCTTGCCGATCCCAACCGTCCTAACGGCTCGTTCCTGTTCCTCGGCCCGACCGGGGTGGGTAAAACCGAGCTGTGCAAGTCGCTGGCCAACTTCCTGTTCGATACAGAAGAGGCGATGGTGCGTATCGACATGTCGGAGTTTATGGAGAAGCACTCCGTGGCCCGTTTGATTGGCGCGCCTCCCGGCTACGTCGGCTATGAAGAGGGTGGCTACTTAACCGAAGCAGTGCGCCGCAAGCCCTACTCGGTGCTGCTGCTGGATGAGGTGGAAAAAGCGCACCCGGATGTGTTCAACATTCTGCTGCAAGTGCTGGAAGATGGCCGCTTGACCGATGGTCAGGGTCGTACCGTCGACTTCCGTAACACCGTGATTGTGATGACCTCTAACATGGGCTCAGACATTATTCAGCGCATGGGCGGGGATGATAATGATTACGAGCTGATGAAAAACGCGGTGATGGAGGTAGTGGGTAATCACTTCCGCCCAGAATTAATCAACCGCATTGATGAGGTGGTGGTGTTCCACGCACTCGGCCAAGAGCAGATCCAGGCCATTGCCGGTATTCAGTTAGAGCGCTTGAAAGGGCGGCTCGCGGAACACGACCTGAGCCTGGAGATTAGTGACGATGCCATGGCGCAGCTAGCGGTGGTGGGTTTTGACCCTGTGTTTGGGGCGCGGCCACTCAAGCGGGCCATTCAAAGCCGCATTGAAAACCCGCTGGCTCAAAATCTGCTGGCAGGCAAGTATGCCCCAGGCGATACCATTCACATTAGCGCCAATGAAGGCGAACTAGTGTTTAGTTAATTGCGCAATGAAATAGGGCAAATGCCCCGTCAGCACCGCTGGCGGGGCATTTTTTTTGCGCTTACTGCGACCTTTGTTGCGTTTGAAGGGATCGGAGGTTGACAGGCTAAGGGCGCTAATGGAATCTTGTGGGTTCCTGATTTGCGGGCGCGGAACCAACGGGCAACCCCTGATCCCCGCGTGAAGGGTAGGCTCACGCCTCTACCCGCCGAAGGACTTCCGGGCTTAGGCTAACCGCCTGACCTGGCCAACGCCCCGACACGGCAAACCGCCGTGTAAGGGAACCGCTCTTTATGGTTGCCATAAATGAGCATTCCCGATGAGAGTGCAGGCCCTAACCGGGCCATATTGCCAGGGTTTGGCATCAGGTGCCGGCATGGGCCGGCAGCGGCATACCGCCGCACTCGACCCCGCAGGATGTCCTGCGGATCGCACTCGAGACCTCCAGGGGAGAAACACAGTGGAACTGCTTTCCGGCGCAGATATGATCGCCCGCTTCTTGCAAGATGAGGGCGTCGAGTACATTTATGGTTATCCCGGTGGCGCGGCGCTGCATATTTATGATGCGCTGTTCCGCCAAGACAAAGTGAAGCACATCCTCGTGCGGCACGAACAGGCAGCCACCCACGCTGCCGACGGCTATGCCCGTGCCTCCGGCAAGCCCGGCGTGGTGCTGGTGACCTCTGGCCCCGGCGCTACCAACGCGGTGACTGGCATTGCGACCGCCTACATGGACTCCATTCCCATGGTTGTTCTGTGCGGCCAGGTCATGAGCCACTTGATTGGTGACGACGCCTTCCAGGAAACCGATATCGTTGGCGTGACGCGTCCTATCGTGAAGCACAGCTTCTCGATTCGTCACCCGTCCGAAATCCCAGAAGTGCTGAAAAAGGCCTTCTATCTGGCATCGACCGGTCGTCCTGGCCCGGTGGTGGTCGATATCCCCAAGGACATGACCGCGCCCACCGAGCGCTACGAGTACGTGTACCCGAAGAAGGTCAAACTGCGCTCCTACAATCCGGTGACCCGTGGGCATACCGGGCAGATCAAGAAAGCCGTCGAGATGATGCTGAAGGCCAAGCGCCCAGTGTTCTATACCGGTGGCGGTGTGGTAACAGGCAAGGCAAGCGAAGGCTTGACCGACTTGGTGAAGCAGCTTGGCTTCCCGATTACCACCACGCTGATGGGCATTGGTGCGTACCCGCAAAGCGACCGCCAGTGTTTGGGCTGGCTGGGTATGCACGGCTCGTATGAGTCCAATATGGCCATGCACCACGCTGACCTGATCATTGCCATCGGCGCACGTTTCGACGACCGCGTGACCAACAACACGTCGAAATTCTGCCCCACGGCCAAGATTATCCATGTGGACGTCGATCCCAGTTCGGTCTCCAAGACCGTGCGTGCCGACGTGCCCATCGTCGGTCCAGCCGCCAGTGTCATCAACGAGATGATCAGCCTGGTGCAGGGGCACGAGATTGCCCACCCCGAAGCGTTGGCCGACTGGTGGCAGAAGATCGACGGTTGGCGTGCCGATCGCGAAGGAAAGCTCTACGAGCCTTCCAAGCCCGGCGAAGTGCTGAAACCGCAAGAAGTGATCGAAGCGCTGTGCCGCGTGACCCGTGGCGAAGCGTACGTCACCACGGACGTGGGTCAGCACCAGATGTTTGCGGCGCAGTACTACAAGTTCGATAAGCCGAATCGCCTGATCACCTCCGGCGGGCTAGGCACTATGGGCTTCGGTTTCCCGGCCGCCATGGGTATTAAGCAGAACTTCCCGGAAGACGATGTGGTCTGCGTCACCGGCGAGGGTAGCTTCCAGATGATGATGCAGGAGCTCTCTACCTGTAAGCAGTACGGCGTGGGCGTCAAGATCGTCAACCTGAACAACGCTTCGCTCGGCATGGTGCGCCAGTGGCAGGATTTGAACTACAAGTCTCGCCATGCGCACTCTTATATGGAGTCGCTGCCCGACTTCCATATGCTGATTGAAGCATATGGGTTCACCGCGATCACCGTGAAGACGCTAGACGAGTTGGAGCCGGCGCTTGAGCGTGCGTTTGCCAACAAGCATGAGCTGGTCTTCCTGGACGTGAAGGTCGACCCCCATGAGCACGTCTACCCGATGCAGGTGCCGCTGGGCGCTATGCGTGACATGCTGCTGTCTAAAACGGAGCGTACCTGATGCGTCATATCATCTCGATTCTGATGGAAAACGAACCGGGTGCGCTGTCACGTGTGGTCGGGTTGTTCTCCCAGCGTAACTTCAACATCGAAACGCTAAACGTTGCACCGACGGAAGATCCGTCGCTGTCCCGCTTAACGGTAACTACCATCGGCGACGACCGGGTGATTGAGCAGATCACCAAGCACCTCAATAAGTTGATTGATGTGGTAAAGCTGGTGGATCTCACCGAAGGCAACCACATTGAGCGTGAGCTGATGCTGGTGAAGGTGAAAGCGCTTGGCGCTGCCCGCGATGAAGTTAAGCGTACGGTGGATATCTTCCGTGCGCAGATCGTCGACGTGACGCCTAGCCTCTACACGGTGCAGATTACCGGCGACGCTTCAAAGCTGGATGCCTTCCTACAGGCCATGTCGCCGGTGGGCATTCTCGAAGTAGCGCGTACCGGGGTATCCGGTATTGCCCGGGGCGATAAAGTACTGTCCTTGTAAAGGTTCGCTTTACAGTAGTGCTTGTATTGCTAAAAGCCGCCCATTATTCGCTGGGCGGCTTTTTTTGTACTGTGCTTTAGTGATAAATAGTGCGTTAACGTGGATTAACCGCCGCCCAAAACGCATCAATCATCGGGTTTTTTAACCGTCGGTTCAGCACGCAGAGGCCGACATCATAGTGGGGCAGCTCCGGTTTGACGTTAAGTACCTGTACCCGTTCCGCCAGCGGGCTATTATCCAGCACGATCTTGGGGACAACGCCCACACCGAAGCCAAGCCCGACCATACTCACAATCGCTTCGTGCCCGGCTACCTGGGCGTAAATGCGCGGTGCAATACCCATGGCTTTGAACCAGGTGTTGGCGTATTCCCTGGAGAGGCCTGCTTCCGACAAAATCATCGGCACGTGCTGCCACTGCTCTGCGGTGGAGCTTTCTGGTTGAGGCGGCAGCCACGCGTGGGGCTCGGTGGGTGCAATGAACAGCAGTGGCGAGCGGGTCAGCGACTTGAAGGCCAGCGCGCTAGGCGGAATACGCGGGCGAGGAGTAATCGCCATATCGTCTGCGCCTTCCAGCACTCGCGACATCGCATCGGCGGGGTCACCAGTATGCAGCTTTAGCTCAATGCCGGGGTGGCGTGTACGTACATCGCTGAGTAATTCATACAGAAAGCTGTAGCTCGCCGTGACCGAGCAATAAATGCTGATCTCCCCGCTGAGTTGTGCTGTGGTGGCGGCCAAGGTGCGTTTTTGGGTTTCCCACTGCTCTAGCGTCTCTTTGGCATAGTGTTGGAACGTGATGCCTTGAGGGGTTAGCGTCACGTGGCGGTTATCGCGCTCGAATAGGCGAGTGCCTAGCTCGCTCTCTACCTGTTGAATAGAGCGGCTCAGCGTCGAGGGGCTAATGTGGCAAAGCTCGCTGGCACGGCCAAAATGCAGTGTGTCGGCCAGGGTGACCACGTGTTTGAGTAGACGAAAATCCATAAAGGCCGACACCCTAAGCGTTATTTCATAATATGAAATAGTATGTTGCAAACATAGCGTTTTACGCAACGGCTGCTCTATCGTAGAGTGACCTCAACGCCGAATCCCAGTGCTGCATAAGACGGCACGGGTGGCCATCAACGCTGACCTATACGCTATAAAATTTGATATTACCGACTTCTGGAGTCTCGCCATGCACGTTTATTACGATAAAGATTGCGACCTGTCCCTGATCCAAGCCAAAAAAGTTACCATCGTTGGCTATGGTTCGCAGGGCCATGCGCATGCTAACAACCTGAAAGAGTCTGGCGTTGATGTCACTGTCGCACTGCGCAAAGGCTCCTCTTCTGCAGCGAAAGCAGAGGCGGCTGGTTTAAAAGTGGCGAGCGTGCCGGGAGCGTGCAAAACCGCTGACGTGGTCATGATCTTGGCGCCGGACGAAAACCAAAAAGCCATCTACGAGCAGGAAGTTGAGCCGAACCTGAAAGAGGGCGCGACGCTGGCGTTCGCCCACGGCTTCAATATTCACTACAACCAGATTGAGCCGCGCAAAGACCTCGACGTGATCATGATCGCACCGAAAGCGCCGGGTCACACCGTTCGCTCTGAGTTCGTAAAAGGTGGCGGTATCCCTGATCTGATCGCTATTCATCAAGATGCATCTGGTAGTGCTAAAGAGCTGGCGCTCTCCTACGCAGCCGGCGTTGGCGGTGGCCGCAGCGGTATTATCGAAACAACCTTCAAAGACGAAACCGAAACCGATCTGTTCGGTGAGCAAGCGGTACTGTGCGGTGGCGCAGTTGAGCTGGTAAAAGCAGGCTTTGAGACGCTGACTGAAGCAGGCTATGCGCCGGAAATGGCTTACTTCGAGTGTCTGCATGAGCTCAAGCTGATCGTCGACCTGATGTACGAAGGCGGCATCGCCAACATGAACTACTCCATCTCTAACAATGCGGAGTACGGCGAGTACGTGACCGGCCCTGAGGTGATCAACGACGAGTCTCGCGCTGCAATGCGCAATGCACTCAAGCGCATCCAGACCGGCGAGTACGCCAAGATGTTCATCCAGGAAGGCAACACTAACTATCCGTCCATGACCGCACGTCGTCGCCTGAATGCCGAGCACGAAATCGAGCAGGTAGGTGCCAAGCTGCGCGGCATGATGCCGTGGATTGCTGCCAACCAGCTAGTCGATAAATCTAAGAACTAATCGATCAACTGAGTTGCTAACGCCCCGAGGCTCTGTCTCGGGGCGTTTTTCGTTGTCTACGGCAATTGGCTGGCTGCCTTGGCATCACCGTGTAGAATGAGAAGAGATCACTTTTCGTGTGACTTCACTTCAAATGGATGACACTTATGACCCAGGATGCTCGCGACCAAGAGCACGAAAATACGCAGCCTTCCGATACGTCGGCCAGCGGTGAATCACCCCAGCAAACATCAGGTAGTGATGATGCTGTCGGCAATGAAGACCTAGCTACCGCGTTCTTGCGGGAAACCGAGGTCGTTGAAGAGGCCGTGGAGGATGGCAAGAAGATCCGCCGTAAAGGCATCTACCTCTTGCCTAACTTATTCACTACCTCTGCGCTCTTCTCTGGCTTCTTTGCGGTTGTGGCTGGGATTAACGGTGAGTTCACATCCGCAGCGGTCGCCATTTTCATTGCTATGGTGCTAGATGGCTTAGATGGCCGAGTTGCCCGGATGACCAATACTCAAAGCGAGTTTGGCGCGGAGTATGACAGTCTTGCCGATATGATCTCGTTTGGCATGGCGCCTGCACTGGTTGCCTTTACCTGGATTTTGCAAGACATCGGTAAAACCGGTTGGGTGGTCGCGTTTCTGTATGTGGCTTGTGCCGCGCTGCGCTTAGCACGATTTAATGTACAGATTGGTAGTGTCGATAAAAAGTGGTTTATCGGTTTGCCCAGCCCGTCTGCAGCGGCGCTGGTTGCTGCCAGCGTATGGACGTTCCATAGTTTTGATGCCGATGCATTTGGCTTCAAGCTGTTGATGCTCGTCGTAGTAGGTGCGGCAGGTATTTTGATGGTCAGTAACATCCGCTACTACAGTTTTAAGGATCTGGACTTCAAAAAGCCCGTACCTTTCGTTGTACTGTTGGCGGTAGTGCTTGGGTTCGTGATGATCTCCGTCGAGCCTTCGGTCATGCTGCTGCTGCTATTTGCGGCTTACGTCTGTTCAGGCCCTGTTCTGGCCGTTATGCGCAAAGCAAAACCCAAGCGCTGAACTTTTTTGAAAATTTTTCACATTAGCTCTTGCCAACCCGGCCGCGAATCCGTAAAGTACGCATCCGCTGCCGGGGACGCCCAGCGTTACCAGCGGTGAATGAGGTTGAAAGCCTCTGGTTTGTCAGGAAGTTAGAGCCATCTTGTTGTCGTTTAGATCGCTCGCTTCACTCGCTGAAAACAGCGGTTGACAAACATCAGGAAGTGCGTAGAATACGCCTTCCTCGCTGAGGAGGCACGGTTCAGGTCATCGAGCCCGTCGCAGCGAACTTAAGAAAATTGCTCTTTAACAATTTGATCAGGTAATTCATGTGGGCGCTTGCCGGTGAGGGTGATAAATCACCAATTATCAAGGCAAGCGCACAAGAAAGATGTTCACATCTTTCAAATTCGTTTGAACCTTGAGCCAAGTTTGATCCGCTTTTGTTGCCTTCGGGCAGCGAGTAAGGATCGCATTGATCTTAAACTGAAGAGTTTGATCATGGCTCAGATTGAACGCTGGCGGCAGGCCTAACACATGCAAGTCGAGC
>NZ_JBSXNH010000021.1:0-22989 GCF_056857535.1 Vreelandella sp. L-25 | reverse complement strand
GCCCACGGAGTTGACGACTGAAGCGCTGATCGAGCAGGCCCAAGAGAAAGGCGACAGCATTGCCTCGCGTAAAGCGTCGTTTGAAGCGCTGAACGTGATTGGCCCGCAAATGCCGGAACTGCTCGGCGGCAGCGCTGACTTAGCGCCATCTAATCTGACGTTCTGGAAGGGCGCGAAAGCGATCACCCCCGACGATGCCAGCGGCAACTACCTGCACTACGGTGTGCGTGAATTCGGCATGGGCGCGGTGATGAACGGTATCGCCCTGCATGGCGGTTTTGTGCCGTATGGCGCGACCTTCCTGATCTTTATGGAGTACATGCGCAACGCCGTGCGTATGGCGGCGCTGATGGGTCAGCAGGCTATCTACGTGTTTACCCACGACTCTATTGGCCTGGGCGAAGATGGCCCGACGCACCAGCCGATTGAGCAGCTTACTAGCCTGCGCACCACGCCGAACCTCAACACGTGGCGCCCCTGTGACGCCGTGGAGACCGCCGCTTCCTGGGATGCCGCGATTAAGCGCCACTCCGGCCCGACAGCCCTGGTTCTTTCACGCCAGAACCTGCCCCACCAGCAGCGTACCAAGGCCCAGCTCGCGTCTATCCAGCGCGGTGGCTATGTGCTGAAAGATAGCGAAGGCACCCCAGAGCTGATCCTGATCGCCACAGGCTCCGAAGTCTCTCTGGCGATGGACGCCGCGGCCGAACTGGAGCAGCAGGGTAAAGCCGTGCGCGTAGTCTCCATGCCGTCCGCTTACTGTTTTAATGGCCAAGACGCTGACTACCGCGAAAGCGTGCTACCCAAAGCCGTCACCAAGCGTATTGCCATCGAAGCTGGCCATGCCGACTACTGGTACAAATACGTTGGTCTCGATGGCCGCGTGATTGGCATGACCACCTTTGGTGAGTCGGCCCCGGCTGGCGAGCTGTTCAAGCACTTCGGCTTTACCGTCGAGAACATTGTTAAACAAGCCAATGAGCTGTTTAGCTAAGTTTTAATTAATAATTATCTCATGATCAGGCTCTTCACATTACTTCTAAAATAAGAAGAGCCTAATTATTGAGGGTATAGTCAGTATGGTTGTGAGTTTGCATCCTCGTCGTCATCACGCATTCGCGCCTGACGCTCAGCTTCTTCCTCTTTGGCGTCGTCGATCACTTCCATCAGCTCGTCCAAATTGGCAATGTGGTCATCAAACTCGAAGTGGCCGGTGAGTTTGCTATCGGGGTGCAGCTCGCCCGCTTCATAAAGCGCCCACATCTCCTTGCCGTAGTGAGTAGTGAGCAGCTCGGGAGCAAAGCGACCAAAATAAGCGCGCATGTTATCGACATCGCGCTCCAGCATGGCGGCGGCGCTGTTATTACCGGCCGCGTCTACCGCTTGGGGCAAGTCGATAATGACCGGGCCATCGGCATCAACAAGCACGTTGAACTCAGATAGGTCACCATGAATCAGACCCGCGCAGAGCATTTTCACCACGTCTTGAATCACTTTGGCGTGATAGCGCAGCGCCTGCTCTTCGGTCAGGGTGACATCGTCTAAGCGCGGTGCTACATCGCCTTCAGCGTCGGTAATCATCTCCATCAGCAACACGCCATCCACAAAGCCATAGGGCTTTGGCACACGAACATCAGCTGCGGCTAAGCGATACAGCGCATCCACCTCGGCGGTGAGCCACGCCTGCTCCTGCTCTTTCTGGCCGTAGCGGGTTTTCTTGGCCATGGCCCTTGCTCGGCGGCTGTTACGCTCTTTACGCCCTTCCTGGTATTGCACCGCCTGCTTGAAGCTACGCTGTTTGGCCTCTTTGAAGACTTTGGCACAGCGTGTGTCTCCGCCGCAGCGCACCACATACACCTGCGCTTCCTTGCCGCTCATCAACTGCATCAGCACCTCATCGATCAGGCCGTCATCGACCAAGGGCTGTAATCGTTTGGGTGTTTTCATAACTTGCTGCGAAGGCTCCTTATGATAGCGACCACGTCATTGGGATCGTTAATGGCGAATGCGTCGCACGCGAAAAGCTCGCCCTTTGAGTTTGTCCCGCTCCAGCTTGGCCTGAGCTTTCTGGACAGCGCTGCGCGCCACCGCGACGTAAGCGCTTCGGGCCAACACCTTGATCTTACCCACCTGATCACCACGCAGACCGCCTTCGCTGGTCAGTGCGCCCAGAATGTCGCCAGGGCGCAGCTTATCTTTCTTGCCACCCGCCAACTGTAGCGTGGCCATGGGGGGCTCGAACGGCGAAACGTTGGTGGCTCTCGGCAGCGGCTCGGTCGCGAGCGGCTCGCCCAACAGCTCAGCGAGGCGTTCGAGTCGATAATCTTCTTGCGGTGTGACCAGGGTACAGGCGATACCGCTGGCTCCTGCGCGCCCCGTGCGGCCGACGCGATGAACGTGGACGTCCAGCTCACGGGCGATTTGGTAATTGAAGACGGCGTCCAGCTGGGCAATGTCGAGCCCGCGGGCGGCCACATCGGTGGCGACCAAAATCGATGCGCTCTGATTGGCAAACAGCACCAGCAGCCGGTCGCGGTCTTTCTGCTCGAGATCGCCGTGCAGCGCAACGGCGCTAAAGCCCGCATCGACCAAGCCATCGGCCACGGCTTGGGTTTCCCGCTTGGTATTACAGAACACCACGCTAGTGGTAGGTCGCGTGGCAAGCAGCAGCTCGATCAACGCATCAAAACGGTCGTCGTCATGGGACAAACGGTAAAAGTGCTGCTCGATGGTCGTGGCATCGTGGGTCTCTGCAACCTTGACACTGACCGGGTCGCGCAGCACGCCGCGGGTCATGGCTGCCAGCCCCTCTCGCTCATCGGGAAACGTCGCGCTGAACAGCAGCGTTTGTCGGTCAGCGGGGGTATCGGCGATGATGTCGTCGATGGTGACCTGAAAGCCCATGTCCAGCATACGGTCGGCTTCGTCCAGCACCAGGGTCGTCAGTGACCCCAGCGTCAGTGAGCCTCTGCGCAGATGCTCGTCCACCCGGCCCGGCGTGCCCACCACGATGTGCGCGCCATGCTCCAACGATGCGAGCTGCGGGCCAAACGGGGCGCCGCCGCAGAGCGTGAGCACTTTCACGTTGGGCATCCCGCGGGCGAGACGGCGCAGCTCTTCCGCCACTTGATCCGCCAGTTCTCGGGTGGGACACAGCACTAGCGCCTGTACGCTAAACGCCTCAACGCGTAATTGGGAGAGTAGCGCCAAACCAAAGGCCGCGGTTTTGCCCGATCCCGTTTTGGCCTGGGCCATGACATCGCGGCCCGCCAACATAGGCGGCAGGCTTTGGGCCTGAACAGGCGTCATTTCGTGATAGCCAAGGGAGTCTAGGGTGCTCAGCAGCGCGGGAGAGAGCGCAAGGGATGCAAAAGAGGTATCTGACACAAAAAATTCCTGAAGGGGGCGTGTTGCCCAGCAAACCGATAATGTGGAGCACCATACCAGAAAGTGCCACCCCCTGCCTTGCCGCTAGCGAGGCCTCTCCTTCCAAAGGCCGTTTACGCTGACAGCGCCGCAAACTGCCCTAGGCTTAATGCCGCTAAATCATCAGGAGAGAGTTCGATCTCCAACCCGCGCCGTCCGGCGCTTACGTAGAGGGTGGACCACGCCTTTGCAGAGGCATCGATGAAGGTGGGCAAACGCTTTTTTTGGCCCAGCGGGCTGACGCCGCCCAGCACGTAGCCGGTAGTGCGCTCGACAATCTCAGGCGCCGCCATCACGGCCTTTTTTGCCCCGGCGGCTTTGGCAATCTGCTTTAAACCAAGCTGGCTATTCACCGGCACAATCCCCACGGCCAATTGCTTGCCATCCAGGCTTACCACCAGGGTTTTGAAGACTTGTTCAGCCGTGACGCCGAGTTTTTCAGCCGCTTCCAGCCCATAAGAGGGAGCGGCATTATCGTGCTGATACTCATGGAGCTGAAACGCAATACCTGCGTGCCTTGCGCTGTTGATTGCCGGTGTCATGGAGGTCTCTTAAGTTAAACGCGCCAGCCAGTCTGAAAACATTAGTACCCACTGCTCGGCTTAATAACGTGAGCAAGTAACGGAAGTCAACTGACAGGAGTCGCAAAATGAAAGCCACCTCCAAAGCACAGCAGAAAGCCGCCGGGGCTGCCCTCTCGGCTAAGCGCGGTGAGACCAAGCCAAGCGAGCTGTATGACGCCTCAAAAGAGATGTATGACTCGATGAGCGAAGAGGAGTTGGAAGAGATGGCGGGTACCCAGCGTAAGGGCAAACCGCAAAAGAAAGAGAACGACTGACCAATGCTGCGCCAGCGGGTTGCGCTGGCGCAGCTTGCGTGAGCCTATGTCAGCCAATTATTGGCAAGGCACCACGCGGCGCAGAGTATCTTTCGCCCACAGCGTTTGGCCATCTGGCGTGCGGCCATGCTCGTTCCAGCGCTCGGTGGTTTCCAGGCAGAACGAACCGGCGTTTTCGATACGCGGGTCAGCGCTGACAGGGCGATCTCCGCCGATACGCATCACGTCAGGATTTTCCGTGGTGTAACGGGGGGCAACGGTATTACTGGCACAGCCAGCCACCAGGACGGTAGCCAGCAGTACGGGCAAACAGCGGCGCAATGGCATGTTTTTACAACCCTCACAAGCAGTGATAAACCGACACCAGTTGTCGGTAGCGCTAGATACCACTCGCCCAGCGCCACCGTCAATCTTTTTTGATGCGGGCTCAGGTCACCAGTGTAATGCTCATGACCGGGCGCAAATTACGCTGCTTGCAGTGCTGCTCGACGCTTTCCACGATCTCTTCGGCGTCATCGATCTGCTGCTTGTCCAGTTGGATATCCACCATCAGGAAACTGCCCACCTGGGCCAGGCGCACATCGTCGTCGGCAATATCGAAATCCGCCACTTCCTGAATCACTTCCTGACGAACGCTGCCCACGGGCTCACCGAACATCAGTTCACGCAAGGCATCCTTGACCATGCGAATCGGCATGGGCAAGAAATAGCCCGCGATAATCAGCACCATGACCGGGTCGGCGAACCGTGCCAGATGCGCCCAGGGCGTCAACGTCAGCCCCCAGGTCAGCACGAACCCCAGCATCACGGCGGCACTCAGCCAGGTATCCATCTGCCACTGACGAAGCTCGGCATTCAATAGCGAAGACTTGGCAACCCGCGCATGGCGCGCCAGCCACCACCACGTCACCAGACACCCCGTGACGTTGACCACACCAAAGATCAGAGCCAGGTCCAGGGTCACCAGGCGGCCTCCCTGAGCCAGGCTCCACAGCGCCGAGACCAGAGAAAACAGGCAGACCAGGGCAATCACCACGCCTTTGAGCAGCACTGCCAACGGCTCTACCGTCAGCCGCCCAAAGGGGTAGTGATCATCAGCGGGCTTGCGCGCCTGCTGAAGGGCAAACAGCGACAGCGAGGCCAGCACTAAACTTAATAGCGAATAGCCGCTGTCGAAGAGTATCGTGATCGAGCCACTGGCCAAGCCGAGCGCTAGGCCGGTAAACGCGAACAGACTGGCAGAAATGGCGGAAAATCTGAGCGCACGGCGCTCGGCGACAAAGGGGGTCACGCGGGTTGCTCCAATAGAGGGTGATAAAAGACCGCCATCATAATGGGTGCATTAGCGCTTCACCAATCGCTCAGCGCCAACTATATTGGCGCTCAAAGGGTTTTCACAAGGTAGTTTGCATGCGCGCAGAACAGGTACAGGCGTTTATTGATGTCACAGAACATGGGTCGTTTGCCGCTGCTGCCCGGCATACCGGCATAAAGCGCAGCACGCTGAGCGCCGCGGTGAATGCGCTGGAAGATAGTCTGGGCGTGGCGCTGTTTGAGCGCTCGGGTAACAGCCTACAGCTAACAGCGGTGGGGGAAAGCGTACTCCCCGACTGCTACCGCCTGTTAACCAGCGCCAGCCGCATCAATAAACATTGCCAGCAGCACTTGCAGGGCGTTGAGAGCCAGCTCTGCATCGCGCGGGACGACGCGCTGCCTGAAGCGTTTTGGCGACAGGTCATGCACGACCTGAAGCAGCGCTACCCGCTCACGGCCATTTCGGTATACCTGCTCCCACCTCAGGAGCATGCCCAGTTCGTGCTGCGCCAAACGGTGGATATTGCCTTTGGGCTCTACACCGCTGAAGGGGCCTCGGTGAACGCCAGCAACCTTGCCCCGGTGAGCATGAGTCTCGTGGCGGCACCTGGGCATCCACTCAGTCGCCTGCCCAACGTCACCAAAGATGATTTGGCACAGTACACCCAGGTATGCCTGACCTTCGACCAAGGCGACAAATTGGTGAGCGAGGCGCTGTTCTCCACCAACTATCTGGGCCTGACCATGTTCGAGGTGATTCGCGATGCGGTAATTAACGGGACCGGCTGGGCGCTACTGCCTTACCCGCTGGTTAAAGACGCCTTAACCAATCACACGCTGTGTGCGCTCAACCACGACCTGCTGCTGGAAAGCCACTACTACCGCTATGTCGAAGGTGAAAGCCTGGGCGTGGTCGCCACTGCATTACTCACCAACGTCACACGCTTTTTAGGGACGACTCGCTAATAGGACTTACCCCCATAGCAACGTTGAAATTAAGGAGTGGCGAAAATCCCAAATGCATTCCACGCTGTTAGAAATTGCTGAACTAAAAAACGGAAGATAAGGAGAACTAAGGACACGCTAGAGAACCGACACAGGCAAGTGTCATCTAAGCGTAAAGTGCGTCTGCCAGTGTCGATGTTGCCGTCAACCAAGGAGTAGTTTCCGCGATGGTACGACTCGATAAGAAAGCGACTAGGCTGTATGTCCTAGACACGAATGTCCTGATCCACGACCCCACTGCGCTCTATCATTTTGATGAGCACGATGTGGTTATCCCCATGACCGTGCTTGAAGAGCTGGACAAGCACAAGAACGGCATCCGTGAAATTGCCCGCACCGCTCGCCAGATCAGCCGCACCCTGTCCGACCTGACCAATCAGGTCACCTTCGATGAAATCCAGAAAGGCATCCCCATTCCACGTATCAGCGGGGAGTCCGGTCGGCTGCACTTTTTGTGCTACAACGACCTGAAGCCGTTCGACGCGCTGGATGACAGTCCCGACAACCGCATCCTGGCAGAGACCTGCCGCCTGCGTGACGAGCGCCCGGATGCCTCGGTCATTCTCATCACCAAGGACATCAATCTTCGCGTCAAGGCTACCGCGCTGAAAGTGCCCGTCGAGGACTACCTCAACGACCGCGCCTTCTCCGACAGCGATGCGATGATCGAAGGGGCCAAGGTGTACGAGGCCGCAGGCCTGGGCGGTGCCTCGCTTTGGGAAAGTCTCAACGTGGAGGTCAATGTCGAGCGCGTCGCGCACCACACTTTCTACCAGCTCAGCGGCACCATGCCCAGGGACTGGCATGTCGGCATGCTGGTGTCGGATAGCGAAAACGGCGCGGAATTCGAAGCCATCGTTCGGGAGCTATCGCCCTCCTCTGCCCGCTTGCAGCTGCTTACCAACTACCGCCACCACGCGGGCGTCTGGGGGGTACACGCCCATGACAGCCGCCAGAACTTTACCCTCAACCTGCTCATGGACCCCGAGATCGACCTGGTGACCATTGCCGGTAATGCGGGCACCGGTAAAACCTTCATGACCCTGGCCGCCGCGTTTCAGCAGACCCTGGACAGCAAACGCTTCGAACGCATCGTGTTCACTCGAGCCCCCATTCCCATGGGCGAAGACATCGGCTTTCTGCCGGGCACGGAAGAGGAAAAGATGTCGCCGTGGATGGGGGCCTTCCATGACAACATGGATAACCTGCTACGCAACGAAGAGGGAGAGTCGAGCTGGGACAATGGTGCCACGCGGCAGTTGATCGGCTCGCGGGTGCAGATCCGCTCGCCCAGCTTCATGCGCGGGCGCACGCTCAACGATACGTTTCTGATCATCGACGAGGCGCAAAACTTCACGCCCAAACAGCTCAAGTCGCTGGTGACACGGGCAGGACGCAACACCAAGATCGTCTGCCTCGGCAACGTGGGGCAGATCGACACTCCTTATCTGACCGCCAACACCTGCGGCATGGCCGCCGTGGTGGAGCGGTTCCGGGATTGGCCCCATGCAGGTCACATAACGCTGAAAAGCGTCGAGCGCTCACGGCTGGCACTGGCAGCAGAGGAACTGCTTTGAACAGCCACTGACGTCGTCGTCCTACCATCCAACCCACGACCGCACAGCCTGGCTGGGCGGTCGCCGCTGCTCAATCCTGCGAGTCGCGATCCTGCCAAGGGGTCTTCACGCCCACCGTATCCGCAGCAAAGGCGTCTCTGTCACCCAGCGGGCGCGGCTCGCCGGTGGTGGTGTCCTGGTAGGTCTGGCGCTCCATTTCACAGTTGATTTCGGCCCCCAGCAGCACCACGAAAGCCGACATCCAGAACCACAGCATCAGCGCCACCACGGCGCCCAGTGAACCGTAAAGCTCGCTGAAAGAGGAGAAGTAGCGCACGTAAAGCGACACCCCCCCAGACCCCAGCAGCCAGGTGGCGGTGGCCAGCAGCGTGCCGTAGCTCAGCCAGCGCCACTTGGCCGCTCGGCGGTACGGTGCAAAGCGATACAACAGCGCAATCAGCAGGCTCATCAGCACCAGCAGCGCTGGCCAGCGCAGCCACTGCAACAGCTTGTCAAAGGGAGGCTCCACCATCAGCCATTCCACCAGCATGGGCACCACGGCAATGAACCCCAGCGACACCAGGGTCATGCCGATGAGCCCGAACGTCAGCGCCACCAGCACGACCAGGCGCAACAGTGCGGGCCGCTTCTCACGCTCGCCGTAAACCACGTTGAGGCCCACCACCAGCGCCGACACCCCTTTGGAAGCGATGTACATGGCCACCATCAACCCAGCCAGGGCGGCCATGACGTTGCCTCGCTGGGCACTTTCCACCACGTTCTGGGCCTGCTGATCGATCAGGTTGGCCGCATCGGACGGCATGAAACGGCTGATTTCATAAAGCTGGCGCCCTGCTTCTACCGGGTCGAACAGCAGCCCCCAGATGGAAATCACGGCGGCTATGGTGGGGAACAGCGCCAGCAAGGCGTAGAACGCCACGCAGGCAGCGTACATGGTCACCCGGTCTCGGCGGGCCGCCCTCAACACGCGCCAGCCGATATCCAGCCAGCCTAGCCGGGGTATGTCATCCGGCGTCACGGCCTGGCGCCCTCGGTCTGCCTGGTACGCTTGCGACCCCGCCTGTGGCTTGCTCATGCCCGTCCCTCCCACATCAACAGTAGCGCCAGCAGCACGGCCATGGCCATCATCAGCCCGCTGCCGTGCTGGCGCAGCCAGGGCTCTGCACGCAGGCTGTGCCTGAGCAGTTGCATGACCGTTCGCTCGAAAGCCAGGCTGTGCGCCACCGACGCAGCTTTGACGCGCCCCAGCGCATCACTGAAGCGCTGACAGCCCTGCAGGGCATAGCCTGCCAGCGGCGCGTACAGCCACCATAGATCGCCCGCTGGCGGTGGAGAAACTTTCACACGCTGGTGCAGGGAAAGCGCTACCACCAACGCCAACAGACCCACCGGGAAAGGCCAGACGATACCGGCCCACTCGGCCAACGGCGGCACCTCGGAACCGTACAGCGGCAGCCACAGCGGGGTGGCCAGCGCGGCCACCACGGCGGCCAACCAGGCGCCCCACTGCATGGGGTGGCTGCCACCGCTCTTGCGCAGCTGCCACTGCCGCCACAGGCACACGCTCACCAGCAGCGAGGTGCCCACGGCTGCCCAGGTCAGCAATAGCACCAGCGTGGTCAGTTGGGCATCGTAAAGCACCGATTTGACTCCCCACTTGCTGACCAGCCCAGCTGCCAGGGCACCTGTCAGCGATACGCCCGGCAGCGCCATCAGCGCAAACAGCAGCGGTACACGCCAGCGGGGCATGTGTTCGCTGATGCTGGTTCCCATGAACAGCGCCCCTTTGGCCAGCGCATGATGGGCCGCAAACAGCACCAGTCCGGGCAGCAGCAGTAGCCACGCCTGAGGCACCGTCAACCCGGTGCCTACCAGCGCCGTCAGCATGCCCATCTGGCTGATACTCGAATAGGCCAGTACGGCCTTGGGGTGACGCTGCCACACACCATACAGGGCAGCCCCGAACGCGGCGGCCAGCCCCAGCGCCATCATGGCCTGGCCCAGCAGTACCAATTCAGGCGCCAGGCCCGACTCCCCCAGGGGCAGCACGTTCAGCCAGCCCAATAGCCCGGCCTTGATCATGGCGCCGCTAAGCACCGCGCTAGCAGGCGCAGGGGCGACCGGGTGGGCCAGCGGAAGCCACACATGCAGCCCCACCACCCCGGCCTTGACGCCAAACCCCAGCCATAGCAGCAGTGCCATCCAGGCACCGTGCTCCGAGCGGGCAATGGCCTCGCGAACGCCCTCCAGGGTCAAGGTGTCGATGGAGCCAGCCGCCCATAGCAGTCCCCCCAGAATCAGCCCTTCGCCCAGCACGGCGAGGATCAGGTAGGCCCGAGCCCCCAGCCGCGCCTCGGCGCTGCCGCTATGCACCACCAGCGCGTAGGCAGCAAAGGTCATGAGCGCAAAGCCCAGGTAAAAGCTGGCAATGTCCTGGGCAAGGATCAGCAGGACGTTGCCCAGCAGGGCCAGGGGCCACAACAGCGTCAACCGCTGCAAGCGCCGCTGGGCGTCGTCATCGCCCCCCCGAGCCAAGGCTTCCTCGGCGGCAAAGTAGCCCCGGGCATGCAGCGCTGCCAGGCTCCATAGCAGCGCGCTGAAGGCCAACCAGGGGCGGCTGAGCGCATTCAGCTCCCACCAGCCCCCCAGCATCCAGGCTTCCAGTACCCAACGGCCTTCAGCCATATAAGCCAGCAGTAACGCGGGCCAGGCGGCGCTGACCCATAGCCAGGAACAGTAGCGCCGCTGCGCTGGCGGGGTGCGGTAGGCATGCCATACCGCACCGGCAGCCACGCACAGCGGCCAGAGCAAGGCCACGGCCAGCAGCAGTGTCGTCATCATGGTAGATACTCCCCTACCGCCACCCGAGTTGCCCAGTCCAGAGGGCTAAACGGCAAGCCTGCCAGCAGCCCGGCCCCCAGGCTGGCCAGCGCGGTAAACACGGCTGGCCACAATAGCCAGCCATGGGTTTCCAGGCGCCCCAGACGCTGCTCGTTGGGCCACGCACCCACCCCATGATCGGGCCCCTGCCGGAACCAGAGCCGATGCAGGATAGGCAGAAAGTAAATGGCGTTCAGCGTGCTGCTGGCTACCAGCACCGCCACCACCCAATACATCTCGGCCTGAATGGCGCCAATGCCCAGGTACCACTTGGTGATGAACCCCGCGATGGGCGGCAGCCCGATCATGCCCAGCGCCCCCACGGTAAAGGCCAGACTGGTCAGCGGCATGCGTTTGCCAGCACCGTCCATCTCATTGATGCGATGAATTCCCAGCTCTTCGGCGTAGTTGCCCGCGCAGAAAAACAGCGTGACCTTCATCAGCCCCTGGTGGAGCAGATGGGCGAGCGCACCGATGGTGCCGAAAGGCCCAAACAGGCTGACCCCCAGAATCACATACGACACCTGACTGATGGTCGAGAAGGCCAGCCGTGGCTTGAGTTCCTGCTGAGCGATGGCCCTCAGCGAGCCGTAGATGATGGTGATGGAGGCCGCGATGGCCAAGGCCGTGGTCACCCCCAGTTCGACGCTCAGCTCGATCCCGTAGAGGTCATAGATCACGCGGAGAATGCCGAAGGCCCCCGCCTTGACCACCGCCACGGCATGCAACAGCGCACTCACCGGCGCAGGCGCCACCATGGCTCTGGGCAGCCAGCCATGCAGCGGCACCATGGCCGCCTTGACCGCCAGGCCGCCGACCAGCAGCACGAAGATCAGCGTCAGCAGGCCACGGTGGTCTGCCAGGTAAGGCGACAGTCCCCGCTCGGAGGCAAAGGAGTGGTCGCCTGTCAGGCTATACAGCAGCACGACCCCCAATAGCAGCACGACCCCGCCGGTCAGGGTGTAACGCAAATACACGCGCCCTGCCGCCAGCGCCTTGGCCGTGCCCGAATGCACTACCAGCGGGTAGGTCGACAGCGTCAGCATTTCATAAAAAATCAGGAAGGTAAACAGGTTGCCGGAGAGCGCAATGCCCAGCGTGCTGGCCACGCAGAGGCTGAAAAAGCCAAAGAAGCGCTTGCGGTTGGCCGCATGCTCCAGGTAGCCAATGGCATACACCGTGGTGCACAACCAGAGCAGCGATGAGAGGCCAGCAAACATCACGCCCAGCGCATCGGCGCGCAGTACGAAATCGACGCCCTCGACAATCTGGAAGCTGAAGGTGTCCTCGTAGCCTTCCGCCACGCGCCCGACCATCAGCACGACCAGCACGATCTTGCTGACTGCCGCCAGCAGGTTGATGCCGGTACGCCAGCGCCGCGCCTCTTCGGGTAGCACAAAAATGGCCACGGCGGCCAGCATGGAGGTCGCCAGTGTGGTCAGCGGTAACCAGGCTGCGTTCATGCGCCACCTCCTTGTAGCAGGGCCAACGGCAAGTGGGCCAACAGACCCAGCAGCAGCGCGGCCAGGGCGAGCGCCAGTGCCACCGCATCCATGCCCGGCGCCAACGGCTGGTAGTCATGGCGCGGTGCGGTTTCATCAAACGAGTAGCGGAAGACCCTGAACACGTAGGCCGCGGTCAGCAGCGTTCCCACCAGTAATGCTGCAACGGCAAGCCACTGCTGAGTGAGCACCATGGCCTGCAGCAGCAGCCACTTGGCCGTGAAACCGCTGCTGGGGGGCAGGCCCATCAGCGTGATGGAGGCGATGCCGAAAGTCAGCAGCGAGAGCGGCAATCGGCGGCTGGTGCCCGCCAGCGCCTGCAGAGCGCTCTTGCCGGTGGCCAGCAGCAGATTGCCGGCCGCCAGAAACATCGCCGCCTTGGCCAGCGAGTGCCCCATCAGCTGTAGCCAGAAACCCTCCCAGGCCAGCGCCTGGGGCAGTGGCGAGGCTTGCGGCCCCAGCAGTAGCGGAAATGCCACCATCAAATAGCCCAGCTGGCCCACCGTGGACGAGGCGATCAAGGTTTTCAGCGACGCTGCCCGCCATGCCACCAGCCCGCCCCACAGGATGGCCGCCATTCCCAGCCAGCCCACCAGCTGCGGGGCCAGCCAGGTATCGGGCAGCAGCACGCTCCACACCATCAGCAGAATGAACAGCGAGGCCTTGATGACCAGCGCCGCGTGCAGGGCGCTCACTGGCGTCCAGGCGTTTTCGTGCACCGGGGTCAGCCAGCCATGCAGCGGAAACAGTGCAGCCTTCAGCGCCAGCCCCGCGCCCATCAGTGCCGCCGCGACCCAGCTCACCGGGCCTGGCTCGACGACTTGGGCCAGGCCCATCAGCGTCAGTTCCCCCCAGTACCCCAGCAGCAGGGCAATGCCCAGCAGGAACGCCAACGACCCCACCAACGCCAGCAGCAGGTAGCGCATACCGGCCTTGAACGCACTGCCCTTGCCCGACAGCAGCAGCATGCCGACGGCGGCCAGCCCCATCAGCTCCAAAGCGGCGTAGAGCGTCAGCAAATCGGCCGCCATCCAGATCAACGACAGCGCGCTCACCAGAACGCCCATGAGCGGCCACAGCCAGCGCCCCTGGGGGCCAGGCCGGGAAAGCGCCAAGTGCCCAGGGGTATACAGCGCAGCGGCCAACGCGACCCACTGGGTAATCAGCAGCATGAAGCCGCTCACGCCACTGAAGCGCAGCGCCAGATCCACCCCTGCCAGCTGCCATTGCCAGCGCAACACGCCCGCCTGCTGGGCATCCATGACCATCCACAGGCCTGCTACCAGCACCGGCGTACAGGCCAGCAGTACGGGCACCATACGCGCGGGACGCAACCAGGCCCCCAGCAGGCCTATCAGGGTAGGTAGCAGCAGAACGACCAGCAGCGCCCAGTGGGTCGACCACAACGGCTCGAAAGTGCTGTCATGCAAGCCAAAACGCCAGCTCATTGTGAAGCCTCACGAGGGGCCAGGGGGGCTGGCTGCTCATCGACCAGGGCCGACACCCCTTCCAGCTGCAGCAGATGTCGTATCAACAGCACGCCCAGCAGGGTGCCCAGCCAGGCAATCAGCAAGCCCACGCCAATCAGCGCCTGGGCATTGGGCAAGGGACCTACCATGCCTGCCAACAGCAGAAACACACCCGACCCCAGCACATTGAAGGCCACCAACCGACGCAGCCAATGTCGATGCAGTGCAAAAGCCCCCATGGCCGCCGAGACCATGACGACCGCCGCCAGCATCAAGGGGTGTTCGCTCAACGAGTAGACCATGTCGGGCAAGAGGTAGCGCAGCGCGGCGCCGATCATCACGCTCCACGCCAGCGCCAGCAGCCCACGACTGATGACATGCCCGGCCCCGTGCTGCACTCGGTCGTAGTGGGCAGCCTCCGGGTGAGCCGAGGGAAATGCCTTCAGGGCATAGAAGAAGCTGCCGCCGGTGAGCGCGCCCCCCAGCACCAGCTCCATCAGCCCCAGCAAGGGCGCCTGCCACTGCCACCAGGCCAGGCTCATCAGCAGCGTGAACAGCAAAAACAGCCGACAGGTCCGCCGCAGATGGCGGTCCAACAGACAGGCAAGCGCCACTGCCACCAGGCAAAGCGCCAGCCCAGCTTCCAATATATCCACCGACATCATGAAGTGCCTCCGCCTATCCTGTGCATTGGCCAGCGAAAAAGGAGGCCGTACTACGCGAGCCGTTCGCTCAACCACCTGCCGATATCGTTGACCTGCTGCGGACACAATGCATGTGCCATGGGGTACTGGCGATAGTTGACGCTGTAACCCATGGCTTTTAAACGCTCAACGCCGCTACGGCCCAAGGTTTCAGGCACGATGGGGTCGAAGTTACCGTGATGAACTTCAATCGGCACCTGACGGTTAGCCTCGGCAGGCTCGATGCTATCGGCAGTAGCAAAGTAGGTCGACATCGCCAGCAGCCCGCCTAGCGGCTGCGGGAACGAGAGCGCAGCCTGATACGCCACCGCGCCGCCTTGGGAGAAACCCGCCACGATGATCCGCTGGCTATCGATACCCTGATCGATCTGCTCTTGAATCAGCGCCTGAATACGCTCGGCGGATTTTTTCAGCTGAACTTCATCAACCCGGCGGCCCAAATCCATCGCCAGAATGTCGTACCAGGCGGGCATTACCATGCCGCCGTTAATGGTGACCGGCAGGCGCGGAGCATGGGGCATAATAAAACGCACATGCGCGTTTTTCGGCAGTGCCAGAGCTGGCACTAGGGGTTCAAAATCATGCCCATCGGCACCTAGGCCATGAATAATAAACACACACGCATCGGCGGGTTGACCATTTTTTGGCTCAATAATCAGTTCGCCTGGGGCTGTCATGGGTTATTTCCTTACTGATATTAAAAGCGTCACCCTAGCGTAAAGCAGCGCGGGGAGCGAGACATTAACCGCTTAAAACGGCCACACCAATGGAATCAGCGTGACCGCAATCACACCGGTCAGTACGTTTAAACCACCACCAACACGTAAAAAATCACTGACTCGATAGCCACCAGGACCATGCACCATCAAGTTGGTTTGGTAGCCGATCGGGGTCAGAAAACTGGCCGAGGCAGCAAACATCACAGCCACCACAAATGGCATGGGGCTCACCCCAAGGCTCTCTGCGGCAGCCATGACCACCGGAAAAATAATCACCGCCGCGGCGTTGTTGGTCACTAGCTCCGTGAGTAGCGCCACCACGCAGTAGGTACCCATCAGCAGCAACCACGGGCTGCCTGCCACCCACGACAGCACGCTGCCTGCCATGGCATCCGCTGCACCTGACGACTGTAACGCTGCCCCCACCCCAAACGAGGCGGCAATGGTTAATAACACCTGAGTATCTAAGCCCCGCTTAGCCGCGCCCACTGTGCAGCAGCCGGTCAGCAGTGCCATCGCCGCCCCCAGCATGGCGGCATTAAGCATACTCAGAACACCAAACGCAGCCAGCAGCACCGCACCTAGCAAAATCCCCCAGGCCAGCGGGGCCTTCTCATGAATGGGCCGCGCAGAGCCGTTTAGCTCACTGATCAGTAAGAAATCTTTCGACTGCCGATGGCGCTCGATAAACGGCGGGCGCGCCTCTAACAGCAATACATCGGCAGGCTGCAGGCGTACCTGTCCAAGGTTCCCCGTCACGCGCTCGCCGCCGCGGCAAATCGCCAGCACGGCGGCGCCGTATAGCGTTCTAAATCGACCATCACGAATCCGCTGACCAATAAACTGGCACTGATTGGAGACCACCGCCTCGACCAAACGGCGCTCTTTGAACTCCTTCTCCAGACTCGACGCGCCATCCCGTGAGGGGATCAGCCCGCGAATCTGCTGTAACTCGACGGCGGCGTCAGAGGTGCCCACGAAGACGAGGCGGTCTCCGCCTTTTAACTGCTCGCCAGGGCCGACGACGCTGACCACGTTGCCGGCGCGTTCGATTTCGACGAGAAACAGCTCCTGCAAATGGCGCAGACCTGCCTCCTCGACGGTGCGGTCGACCAAGACACCGCCCGGGTCGACTTCCATTTCGATCGTGAACTCACGGGGGTTGGCAAAGGCTTTGGCCGTACCGCCACGGGCAGGTAGAAGGCGCGGACCGAGAAGAATTAGATACGCCAACCCCGCCACGGCGACGGGGATACCGACCCATGCCAGGTCGAACAACCCCATGGATAAGTCCGGATAGCGCTCGATCAAAAGCCCGTGCACGACCAAGTTGGTGCTGGTGCCAAATAGCGTGATAGTACCGCCTAAAATAGAGGCAAAGCTCAGCGGCATGAGCAAGCGCTGTGGGGAAAGCCGCACACGGCGGCTCCAGCTCATGACGGCGGGAATATACGTCGCCACCACCGGGGTGTTATTGAGAAAACCGCTGAGCGATGCCACAGGTAACAATAGACGTGTTAGCGCGCCGCGCTCGCTGGTTGGCCGCCCCAGCACGTAGCGAATAATAAGATCGATACCGCCCGTTTCACGAATACTGGCCACCAGCACGTACATAAACGCTACAGTAAACAGGCCACTATTAGAGAATCCACCCAGCGCCTGCTGTGGGTCAATCACGCCAAGCGTCATCAGCACCACCACCGCGCCCATTAAAATGATATCTGGCCCTAGGCGTGACAACGCCATCAACGGGAAGATAGTCAGCACGACTCCTACTGCAATCCAAGCATCCAGCGACATAACCCCACATCCTTTCTCAAGCCCACTCAACTGACATAACCGAACAATACGAAGAGCATTGTGCCGCCTAGCAGATATTCTAAAAAGTTATTTTTAGAAACACAGTAAGAAGAAAATAGAATATAGGCGTGAGGCGTGAGGCGTGAGGCGTGAGGCAGATAAGCATACACCAACGAAAAAACCCCGCATTGAGCGGGGTTTTTCTAGCTCGCTAGCAGTCGCTGCTAGCGGCAAACACCAAGCTGGAATTAACCCAGAACTTTGATGTTGGAAGCCTGAAGGCCTTTTTTACCCTGGGTGACGTCGAAGGAAACCTTCTGGCCGTCTTGCAGAGTTTTGAAGCCGTCAGCTTGAATTTCGGAGAAGTGCGCGAACAGGTCGTCGCCATTGTCGTCCGGAGAAATGAAGCCGAAGCCTTTAGTGTCGTTAAACCACTTAACGGTACCAGTTGCCATGATCGAAATCCTCGATAAAGCTTAATGTAGAGCCGGGTAATACCCGAGTTGCAGTGGGTAGAACAAGAAACTTTCACCAGACTCAACGCTAGAGCGTTTCGATACTGCTGACAACGTTCGACTTGCTAACCAACTGCATTCAGCATGCGCTTAACCAAGCCGCACGTCAACACTATGATGAAAAAAAATGTCAATGCAATGAATTTTCTTTAAAAATCCATCCAGCGGCTTTTTCAGCGATCATTAACGTGGGCGAATTAGTGTTTCCACTGGTGATGGTAGGCATTACGCCCGCGTCCGCGATCCGTAATCCCACCACCCCAAGTACCCGCAATTTTTCATCCACCACCGCCATTGGGTCATCACGTTTGCCCATCCGCGTGGTGCCGACCGGGTGAAAAATCGTCGTGCCAATATCTCCCGCTAGCCGCGTTAGCTCGTCATCGGTTTGATACTCAACGCCCGGCTTTACCTCTTCAGGCAAATATTTAGCGAAGGCAGGCTGTTCGGCGATACGCCGGGTTACCCGCAGCGAATCAGCCGCCACCTTGCGATCCTCCGGCGTGCTGAGATAGTTCGGCGAAATCGCCGGTGCCTGACGCGGGTCGGCGCTTTTCAAACGCACCGTTCCTCGGCTGGTAGGATTCAGGTTGCATACGCTCGCGGTAATGGCCGGATACGGATGCAGCGGCTGCCCAAAGGCCTCTAGGCTGAGCGGCTGCACGTGATACTGAATATTGGGATACGGCTGATCGTCAGAACTGCGGGTAAACGCGCCAAGCTGCGAAGGGGCCATGCTCATCGGCCCGGTGCGCTTGGTCACATACTCCCAGCCAATCCCCGCCTTGCCCCACAGCGTACTGGCAATAGCATTGAGCGTTTTGGCATTACTGACACGATACACCGAGCGAATCTGGAGGTGATCTTGCAGGTTTTCGCCCACCCCAGGCAGGTCGTGCACTACCTCAATGCCGTGCTCGCGTAGATGCTCAGCAGGCCCGATGCCCGATAGCTGCAAAAGGTGGGGCGAGCCAATGGCCCCCGCACACAGCACCACTTCTTTTCTCGCCTGAACACGCTGGGGCTTACCGCTGCGCACCACTTCTACCCCAGTGCAACGAAGCGTTGGCTGCTCCTCATCAAAGCAGAGCCGATTCACCTGGGTCGAGTGCCAAAGCGTCAGGTTGTCGCGCTTTAGCGCGCTACGCAAAAATGCCTTAGCGGTATTCCAGCGCCAGCCGTCACGTTGGTTTACCTCAAAATAGGCAACCCCTTCATTACTACCCCGGTTGAAGTCGTCGGTGCGGGGAATTCCCGCCTGCACCGCTGCTTCGGCAAAGTCATCCAACACTTCCCATTTCAGGCGCTGCTTCTCGACCCGCCACTCGCCGCCATGGCCATGAAAAGCACGGTGAGTCTCATCACCGTCGCTGCCTTCATCCAGCCGGTAGTGGTTTTCGTGTTTGATAAAGTCCGGCAGGCAGTTCTCCCAGCGCCACTCGTCGCTACCGGTAACCTCCGCCCAGTGGTTGTAATCCCGCGCTTGGCCGCGCATGTAGATCATGCCGTTGATGCTGGAGCAGCCTCCCAGGGTTTTACCTCGGGGGTAGATCAGCGAGCGGCCATTAAGCCCCTTGTCCGGCTCAGTACGAAACAGCCAGTCGGTGCGCGGGTTATTGATGCAATAAAGGTAGCCCACTGGAATATGGATCCAGTGGTAGTTATCCCGACCACCCGCTTCAATCAGCAGCACTTTGTTTGCAGGGTCGGCGCTTAGCCGATTGGCCATCAGGCACCCTGCGGTGCCTGCGCCAATCACGATATAATCAAATGCTTCTGCGGTGGGATGAGTGGTTGTATTTGTTGGCATGGGCTTGGCTCCCGTAACGGTCAGGCGTTACTTCGCCGTCGGCATCACAAACTCAGCACCCGTATCGATGGAGTCCGACCAGCGCTGCATGATCGACTTCTGTTTGGTGTAGAAGCGCACGCCCTCTTCGCCATACGCGTGAGTATCGCCAAACAGCGAGCGCTTCCAGCCGCCAAAACCGTGCCACGCCATAGGCACTGGAATCGGTACGTTGATGCCGACCATGCCTACTTGAATACGGCGGCCAAATTCGCGGGCAACGCTGCCGCTTTCAGTAAAACAACTCACGCCATTACCAAACTCATGGTCGTTGATCAGTTGGATGGCGGTAGCCACATCCGGTACGCGCACGCACACCAGCACAGGGCCAAATATCTCCTCTTTATAGATAGTCATCTCTGGTGTGACGTGGTCAAACAGCGTGCCGCCCATCCAGAAGCCATCGGCGCAGTTCTCGCCTGCCTGTGTGCTATCAAACTCACGGCCATCCACAATCAGCTGCGCGCCTTCTGCCACGCCCTTTTCGATATAGCCGGTAATCCGCTGGTGTGCCTGGCGGGTCACGATTGGCCCCATCTCCGCATCTAGCTGCATGCCATCTTTCACTTTTAGTGCCTTGGCACGCTCGGTGAGCATCGGCACCACTTTATCGGCCACATCGCCTACCAGCACGGCCACGCTAATCGCCATGCAGCGCTCGCCGGCACTACCGTAGGCCGCACCAATCAGCGCATCCACCGCTTTATCCAGATGGGCGTCTGGCATCACCACCATATGGTTTTTCGCCCCACCCAGTGCCTGTACGCGCTTACCGTGCTTCGCGCCACGCTCGTAGATCAGGTTGGCAATGGGCGTTGAGCCGACAAACGACAGCGCTTTAACGTGAGGGTGGTCAATCAGTGCTTCGACGGAGTCTTTATCGCCCTGCACCACGTTGAACACGCCATCGGGTAGACCTGCCTGCGTTAACAGGTCAGCAATCATCAGCGAGGCGCTAGGGTCCAGCGGGCTGGGCTTGAGAATAAAGGTGTTACCGGCAGCAATGGCGATGGGGAACATCCACATCGGCACCATTGCCGGGAAGTTAAATGGCGTAATACCTGCCACTACGCCCAGCGGCTGACGCACGGTCCAATTATCAATGCCGGTGCTGACCTGCTCGGTGTAATCACCCTTTAATAGCTGGGGAATACCGCAGGCAAACTCGACAATATCAATACCCCGTGCCACTTCGCCCTGGGCATCGGTAAATACCTTGCCGTGCTCTTTGGTGATTGCTTCGGCCAGGGCATCTTTATTGGCGTTCAGCAGCTCCAGGAATTTAAACATTACCCGAGCGCGGCGAATAGGCGGCGCATCGGCCCAAGCGGGAAACGCCGCCTGGGCGGCCTGCACCGCGGTGTCCACATCGGCGGCCGAAGCCAGGGCAACGCGGCCAGTGACCTGCCCAGTGGCAGGGTTGAAGACATCCTGGGCGCTGCCGGAGGCGCCTTCGCTGCGTTGGCCGTTAATAAAATGATGGATGGCGTTGGTTGTCATTGTCGCTACCTTTATAACAAAAGCTTAAGTGATCGGAGGATGATCACTAGACTACCCCGCCTAACAGGCCAAGCAATTGAGTAATTTTTAACCCAGATATAAGCTTTGCTAATAACATAACAATGAAGGTTCACCACCATGCAGGAGTACGCCACGCTGCGGGCCTTTGTGGCCGTTGCCCATACCGGCAGCGTCTCAAAGGCGGCCGAGCAGCTTCATTTGACCCAGCCCGCGGTTAGCCTAAAGTTGAAGCAGCTACAGCTGCATCTGGGCCTAACGCTGTTTACCCGCCGCCCACAAGGGTTAACGCTGACTGCCGATGGTTACGCCTTGCTACCGGCCGCTGAAAATGCCCTGGCCAGCGCGCTGGCCTTTGAGCAGAGCGCCAGCGCGTTACACAGCACGCTGCGCGGCAAGCTGCGCATTGGTACCATTGTTGACCCGGAATTTATTCGCTTGGGCGATTTTCTCAGCCGCTTGATGGCCCGTGCGCCACAGCTGGAAACCGAGCTTCACCACAGCATGAGCGGCAGCGTATTGGGCAACGTCGAGCAGGGGGAGTTAGATGTGGGCTTTTTTCTCGCCCCGCCCGGCGAAGGCACTGGCAATCCTACGCTAGCATGGCGAGAGTTAACCCACTTTCACTACCACGTGGTGGCACCGCGGGGCTGGGAAGCCAAACTTGCCGACACCCGCTGGGAGGCGCTTGCGCAACTACCCTGGATTGTGACCCCCACCGTGTCAGCGCACTCCCGGCTACTCAAGCGAGCGCTGGCCGCAAGCGGCGCGACCCCGAACCGTGTTGCACAGGTCGACCAAGAAGCGTGTATGCTGGATTTAGTCAGAGCAGGCGTGGGCCTGAGCCTAGCGCGAGACGCGCTAGCCATGGCCGAACGCCAAGAGAGCGGCTTGGCGGTGGCAGACAACGTTCGCCTACCCTGCGCATTAAGCCTGATCTGGCGCAGCGACCGCGCCACCGAGCCCACGATTAAAGCCGCACTAGACACCCTCGATACGGTGTGGCCGCATCGTCTAAGGTCGCTGTAAGGAAGCGGAACCTCTCGACACTAATGGACTCAATAACGAGCTTTGACTCGCCACCTCCACCGGAGTGTTTGCAACGACCCGATTTCCCCATATTCGCCCCTTAACCCTGTGCGTGATGGCCGCTGCCGGTTTTGCGAGCGCATCACTCCAAGCGCAGTCCAATGCAGAGGCCACCTTTGCCGGCGGCTGCTTCTGGTGCATGGAGCCTCCTTACAATAAACAGGTGGGCGTGAGTGCTACTATCTCAGGCTACATGGGCGGCGAGCTTGAAAACCCCACTTACGAGCAGATCTCCCGGGGCGGGACTGACCATATTGAAGTCGTACAAATCGAGTATGACGATAGCCAGATTAGCTATGAACAGCTGTTGGAGATTTTCTGGCGCAACATAGACCCCTTCGCCGTTAACCGTCAGTTTTGCGATAGCGGTGACCAGTACCGCTCGGCCATCTTCTACAGCAACGATGAAGAGCGGGAATTAGCGGAAGCCTCAAAAGCTGAGATGGAAGCCAGATTTGATCAAGAGATCACGACCGACATCCTGCCAGCCAGCGAGTTTTGGACCGCAGAGGAGTACCACCAGGATTACTATGAAAAAAATCCGCTGCGCTATAAATTCTACCGCCTAAGCTGCGGTCGGGATGATCGACTGGAAGAGGTATGGGGCGAAGAAGCGGGCGGCCCTACTTTTGAATAAGTAAAACCTGAATCCGTGAGACCGGCCCCCGGAAGCACTTCTAACCCACTGACCTGCATGGCAATATAGCCATTATCGCCATTCACCCAGACAGTGCCATGCCCAACATAAAGTTCCGCGCCAGTCGCCGCACCCTCACCAGCCACG
>NZ_JBSXNH010000020.1:0-4604 GCF_056857535.1 Vreelandella sp. L-25 | reverse complement strand
GTTAACTTCCTATGGCTTCCTTCAGACCCCACCGTTGGCCAGTGACGCCCTTGCCAGTCGGATTGTCTTCCCCTCAGTCGGGGTGACGCCATCTTCTTTCAGATGGCCGGGTTTGCCGGCTTCGCCGGGCAAACAAAAAAGCCGGCCCCTTGGGCCGGCAACAGGAAGCTTACACATTAACGTAAGCCCCCTCCCCTGACGACTGACACAGCCTGCTGAATTAAGGCTTCTTACGTTCATCCTTACGCAAATGGTCACGTACCACAAAGCCTACCCAACCAACCATAAAGGTGATCATTAGCGCGACAGTAACTAGGCCGAAAATTACCGCATCATCCCAGTACATGGTGCTTCCCTCCCGCCGTGATGTATGGGGCCATCGTACTGCGTTCAGAGAAGGGGAAACTGACCTGGGTCAAGCTTTTAAAATGGTGGCCGCAAGGGTAAACGGGAACTTGATACAGGTCAGTTTTTAACGCGCTTCACCCGATAAAAACAGCTTTTTTAGAGCACCTTACGGTCTTCCACTTTGCTGTGCTCGGTGCCCGGTGGCAGCGGATGGCCTTTAGCAAGCTCTGCACGGGTGGCATCGCGAACGTCTAGAATCTTCACCTGATAGCGCAGCGTATGGCCCGCCAAGGGGTGGTTGGTATCCACCGTCACGGTATCGCCGTCGATGTTCAGCACGGTGACGATCTGCGGGCCAGCCTCGCCTTCGGTTTGAAAACGGCTGCCTGGCTCAATCTCTGCACCGCCAAACGACGCGCGACTCACCTCTTGCACCAACTCTTCGTTACGCAGGCCGTAAGCATCAGCGGGAGCCAGCGTGACGCTTAGTTCATCACCTACGGCTTTGCCGGTTAAATCTCGCTCCAAGCCCGGCAAAATATTATCGTGGCCGTGAAGATACTCCAGGGGTTTCTGACGTGCGTTGGAGTCATCCAACACGCGGGTGCTGCCATCGCTGAGCACATCGCTAAGCACGTAGTGCAGAGTCACTACCTGATGGGCGGTAATCGACATGGAAAACTCCTCTCCGGTAAGCTGTCGGCTTTGTCATGGAACGCCAACCATGAACCCTATCCATAGTCTAACATCGACGGGTTTTTGAGCGGCCCACGTCACCGATGTTTCTTTTTGGAGTACTCCCTTACATGCCCACCCCGACTCCTCAGCGCAGTTGGCTGGCGGCGCTTGGTATTTACTGCAAAGCGCCTGTCATCACCATGCTGTTTTTAGGCTTTTCCGCTGGCCTGCCCTTTCTACTGGTGTTTTCGACGCTCTCCGCATGGCTACGTAGCGACGGGGTCGAAGTAGCTGCCATCGGTTTTTTTGCCTGGATCGGCATGCTCTACTCCATCAAATTCTTCTGGGCACCGGTGGTAGACCGACTCGCGCTGCCTCTGCTCACCCGCGCCTTTGGACAACGACGCGGCTGGATGCTGTTGGCCCAGGGCATGATTGCCGCCGGTCTCATTGGCCTCGCAGGAGTAGACCCAATCGACAACCTAGGCTGGGTCGCCGCCTTTGCGCTATTGGTGGCGTTTGGCTCCGCCACGCAAGATATCGCCATTGATGCTTACCGTATTGAATCCGCCGATGATGATGTTCAAGCAGCCATGGCCTCCACCTACATTATTGGCTATCGCGGCGGGCTACTAGCGGCGGGGGCCGGTGCGCTTTATGTGGCATCGGCGGTATCGTGGAACGCGGCTTACCTGACCATGGCCGCCCTGGTGAGCATTGGCGTGATCACCGTACTGATTCGCCCAGAACCCAAGCGCGCCTCATTAACCGTGCAATTAATCCATGAACCCAAAGTGCGCGCCTTTATTCGCGCCAGCCGTGGAAAGCCCAAAACGCTGCGCCGCTTGGGCGCTTGGGTGATTGGCGCGATTGTTTGCCCGTTTACCGACTTCTTCCGCCGCTATGGGGTGAAGGCAATGGGCATTTTGGTGTTTATTGCCGTATTCCGTATCAGCGACCTGGCCATGGCATCGATGGCCAACCCGCTCTATATCGACTTGGGCTTTTCACTGGCAACTATTGCCAACGTCACCAATATTTTCGGGATTGCCATGAGCATTGCAGGAGGCATTCTAGGCGGGCTGCTGGTGGCCCGTTACGGCATTGGCCCACTGCTGATTTTCGGCGCGGGGCTAGTGATGGTCACCAACCTGCTGTTTGCGGTGCTTGCGCTAATCGGCAATCAGGTGCCGATGCTGGTAGTCACGATCATTGGCGATAACCTAGCCAACGGCCTGGCCAGTGCGGTGTTTATCGCGTTTCTTTCAAGCTTGACCTCGCGGGCATATACCGCCACGCAGTACGCGCTGTTTTCGTCGCTGATGACGCTACCGGGGAAATTCCTGAGCGGGTTTGGCGGGATCGTGGTGAGCGCTCAGGGTTATGCCACTTTCTTTGTGGTAGCCACAGTGCTCGGCTTACCCGCCATTCTGCTGGCCATTTGGATAAGCCGAGATAAACAGCTAGTGCCTACCCCAGTTACCGAGGCAGGCAGCTAAAAACCGTCAGCGAATAGCTCAGCGGTGGCTGGCTAACCAATCCAGCGCCCCTGGCGTGGTGCGCCACTGGTCGCGCATCAGCGTACGGTACTGCCACGCTTCCGCTCGGGAGCCAGGGTCAACCTGCCCATCAGGATGAGGCATGGAGGGCCTTGGGTTCTCCGCGCAAATCAGTTCTAGCGCGTGGCGGTTGTGGGCAACCACCTCCGCCAATGCCGCTTCGGCGGCCTCCTGCTGCCCTAACCGGTAAAGCGCCAGCGTGCGCCCCATCAGCAACCCTAACACCAGCGAGCCGTCATCTTTTTGCGGCTCTTCAGTCAGCGCCAGCGCCTCTTCGTTGCGGTCATCGCGCAGCAGTTGATCAAGCACCAGCTCTTTCAAGCCCAGGCTATCTTCTTGGTCAATCGCCAGCAGCTCTTCGGCTAGCTCCCGGGAGTGTTGGCGAGCGCCACGCTCCATGCCGACAACCAGCGCCAAGCCGGTGCGCAGCAGCATGACATTATCGACATCGTCCCAACACAGGCTGCCGTCGCCTGCGGCGCGGGCCTGTTCCAACCAGCGTGAAAGACGCAGCGCTAACGGCTCTAGTAGACTGGGTGCCATCCACGGTAGGCTGCCGAAGCGGCTGGTCAGCGCCAGCGTTAGGTCTTGCACCACTTGCGGCGCATCCAGCCACTCCGGGTGGGCGCACAGCGCCGACATCCAATCAATCGCATTGACCCAGGGGTCGTCACGGAAGCCCAGCGCCACCTCTTCATCTACCATGACCTGGAACTGCTCGTGCCACGCGGCAAACAGCGTCTCTTCACGGGCGGTAGTGGTGTAGTGCAGGCGGCCAGTCTCAGCATCCTGCTCAATGGAAAGCTTGGGAGCAACGGGCAGCGCCGCTAGCAGCGCCTGAAGCGAGACCAGCGGCATCGCCATATCTTCTTCAGCACTCAAGAGCTGGTCGGCTAGCGTTGCGCCGGGGTTATCTGCCAGAGCGGCCAGAAAATCGAGCTGGTCTTCATCCAGGTCCCCTTGGCGCACCAACCGGCGATACCAGAAATTAGCGCGCTCTTTGGCCTCTTTCTCATGGCCTTCATGGAGTAGCAGCATGGCTTCAATGTAGGCCAGCGTTGGCGAATCGGGCAGCGCCTGCTGAGCTTTGACAAACGCCGCGCGGGCGCTATCTAAATCATCGTTATCCAGGTGCATCAAGCACAGCCTCTCAAGGGCCACGCCGCGTAAAAACAGCGGCCCGCGCTCCATCACGTCGTCCAACAGGTCGGCACGCTTGCGGGTAAAGCCGCGTTCTTGATAGATATCCAGCAGAATTTCAAAAGCTGGCTCAGCCTGCTCTGGCAGGCGCGACCAGTCGCTACCATCAAACAGCGACTCAAGAATCTGCATGGAACGGCCGGTTTGACCACTCTCTGCGGCAATCAGCCCAGCTTCTAGCAGCGCTTGAGGTGGTGCCTGCTGGCTATCTAACGCCGCCTTCAGCGTGGCCCCCTTCCATTCGCGCAGCGAGAGCATCCACATCATCTGTTCAGGGATGTCGGTCGGGAAATTAACGCGGTAGCAGCACTGCTTATATTTACGTCCGGAATCGCACCAGCACGGCTCGTTGCGGCCAGGTGTTGCCAAGGGCTCGCTAGCAAAATCCAGCCGCTCTAGCGGAGTTTGCGACCATAAAATGGGCGCTAGCGCCTGTGCGGTGGCCACATCGCCGTTAAACGCCTGCGCGCCTTTGTCACGTACCCACGTCATAAAATCGGGGTAGTGTTCCTGCTGCCTGATTGCCGAGAGTGCCCCAGAGGCAAATCCCAGCAGTTGATCGACCCATACCGCCAGCATTGCCGTCTCCACTGTCTTCAAGACTATAAAATCTGTAAAACCGATTAAAAAGCGCAATAGTCTAGCATGGCTGGCGGGGCTACCGCAGCGGTCATCGCTTCTAGGGTCTCCCCATTTTCCGGCGTGTCATCGGCATAGTCCTCCTGAGGAGGTGAACAAGTCTGGTATTCGTGCCTCGGCGTCTGGCGCTCTTCTCCAGAGGGGGTAGAAAACACTTCGGCCTTGAGCAAACAGCCGTTG
>NZ_JBSXNH010000019.1:0-25177 GCF_056857535.1 Vreelandella sp. L-25 | reverse complement strand
GTTATTGGATCTGACCAGGGTCAGAACCGGCATCACTGTCCCCGAATTCGGGGTAAGTTAATGGCATGAGCCGTATACGTGGTCCGTATGTACGGTTCTGTGAGAGGGATGAGGCGGAGACGCCTCACCCTACTCGCTGTTATGCTGCACTCCAATGACTTTTGAAAGAGGAATCACCATGGCGACATTTGACGAACTGGATGCCACCACCCGCACTGAGCTGGAAGCCGCCGCCTTTCGGCGCTTGCTTAAGCATCTGGACGACAATAAAGATGTGCAGAACATCGACCTGATGATTCTGGCGGATTTCTGCCGTAACTGCCTCTCGAAGTGGCTGGTGACCGCCGCCGATGAGCGCGGTACCGCGCTCGAACTGGACGCCGCCCGCGAGTACGTCTACGGCATGCCCTACAGCGAGTGGAAAGCCAATCACCAGGGTGAGGCAACGCCGGAACAGCTGGCTGCTCTTGAAGCGCGCCAAGCCAAGAAAAAGGCCAACGCCTCCCCCAACGAGCACAAGGAGTAGCGCCATGGATGCCATGGAAGCGCTGAACATTGCGGTGCTCACCGTCTCCGATACGCGGACGGAAGAGACCGACCGCTCGGGGCAGTCGCTGGTGCAGCGGCTAACTGAGGCGGGGCACCGTTTGGCGGATAAGCGGATCGTACCGGATGACGTTTACCAGATCCGTGCGGTGGTAGCGCAGTGGATTGCCGACCCCGGCGTGCAGGTGGTGCTAACCACGGGCGGCACAGGGTTTACCGGGCGCGACTCCACCCCCGAAGCGGTCTCGGTGCTGCTGGATAAACGTATCGAAGGCTTTGGCGAGCGTTTTCGCCAGCTCAGCGGCGATGAAATCGGCAGCTCCACGATCCAGAGTCGCGCATTGGGTGGCTTCGCTAACGCCACGGTGGTGTTCTGTTTGCCGGGCTCTACCGGTGCGTGCCGTACCGGCTGGGATGGCATTCTGGCCGAACAGCTCGATAGCCGCCATAAGCCCTGCAACTTTGCCAATCTGGTGATTCCCGGTCGGGGGCAGCATGGCTGAGTTACAGCCGATTGAAGCGGCGCTTGAGGCGCTGCTGGCCGATGTTGCACCGCTCTCCACCGAGCAGGTGGCGCTGGATGGCGCCGCTGGCCGCGTGCTGGCCGAACCGGTCACGGCCACGCTGGACGTGCCGCCGTTCGATAACAGTGCGATGGATGGCTATGCGCTGTGCGCGTTAGACGCGGGTAAGCGGCTGCCGGTGAGCCAGCGCATTGCCGCGGGCAGTACGGCACGGCCATTGGCGGCGGGCACCTGCGCGCGAATCTTTACCGGCGGGCAGATTCCGCCAGGTGCCGACTGCGTGGTGATGCAGGAGCGGGTGGCTGAGGAGAACGGCGAGGCGCTCATCCCCGTGGACGTGCCTGAAGGAGACAACGTTCGCCTGCAGGGCCGCGACGTGCGCCAAGGCGATGTGCTGCTCAATGCTGGCGAACGCTTGGAAGCCGCCGCGTTAGGGCATTTGGCGGGGCAGGGCATCACCGAGGTTCGCGTACGTCGTCGCCCCCGGGTGGCGCTGCTTTCCACAGGTGATGAGATCGTCGACCCCGGCACACCGTTAAAACCGGGTCAGCTGTATAACTCCAACCGCCCAATGCTCAAGCGGCTGCTGGAGACGTTCGGGGCCGAGGTGGTGCAGTTGGTGAGCGTGCCTGATGACTACGCCCAAACCGTGGCGCTGTTGAACCACGCCGCTGCCGAGGCCGATGTAGTGGTGAGCACCGGTGGCGTCAGCGTCGGGGAGGAGGACCACGTCAAAGCGGCGCTGGAGTCTCTTGGGCAGCTCGATATGTGGAAGCTGGCGATTCGTCCCGGCAAGCCGCTAGCGCTGGGTCGCTTGCCCCGCGACGATGGCAGTCATGCTCGGTTTGTGGGGCTGCCGGGTAACCCGGTGTCGGGGTTTGTGGGCGCGTGGCTATTTCTACGCCCACTGATGGGGGCACTACTGGGCTGCCCTGCGCTGGCGGAGCTTCCGTGCCTAACCGCCACCGCGACCTTTACCACCGACACCGGCCCGCGCCAGCACTATATGCGGGTGGCGCTGCGCTTTACGCCCGAGGGCATTGAGGCCGATGCCTTTGATGATCAAAACTCAGCGGTGCTCTCTTCCTGCATTGCGGCCGATGCGCTGGCGGTGATTGATCCGCATAGCCAGGTGGAGAAAGGTAGCCAAGTGCGCTGCTTATGGATGGTGGGTTGAACTTGCCTCGGAAGGTGGGCTTAGCCGAGCTCCGTTTAGGAGCAGAGTGAGCTGCTCCCCTTCCAGGGCGATGCCGCACAGCGCCGGATGGCGGGAGCGGGCAGCCAGCAGTGGCGGTAGTGGGTAGATCGCGGCGGAGGGCAGGCGCATCATCTCACTGTCGCCGGTAATGCCTAGCTGCCATGGCCCCTCGGCATCGCGTAGGGTTAGCCAGCGCGTTGGGTGGTTCGGTGGTTACGGAACTGATCACGCGATTAATTTTGAATAGGCACTTAATCGGTTGCTAGAAAAAAGAATGATCGAGCAACTAAATAATGGCATGGGGAATAAAACACGACGTATCCTTGGTAATACGTCCCACGTCTTCGCGAATGCCCATGCCGCAGGCGCGGTCGCCCACTACCCAACTGCCAATCAGCGCGTGCATGTCGCCAAAGCGCGGCAGTGGGTGGTACGCCTGGCGTATCCACGGGTTATCAGTGTAAGGCCCGCCCACGCTCTCTTGCTGGCCGCTGGGCGTTATCAAACTGATATTGCTCCCTTCCCGTGAGAAAAACGGCTTGCGCACCCAGCCTGCTTCCAGCGGCGAGTGACTATCTTTTTCAAAATACGCTGGTAGCAGATTCGGGTGCCCTTCAAACTCTTCCCACAGCAGCGGCAGAATCCCTTTATTGGAGAGCACGGCTTTCCAGGGCGGCTCGAACCAGTGGGTGTTGAGTTGCGTGACCGCCTCGCCAAACGCTTCTACCGCCATCTCTTCCCACGGATAGAGCTTGAACAGGGCGGTAATCGGCTGCTCGTCCAAATCGACAAAGTGCTCGACTCCTGGGGCCACGCCAATGTCTTCGATGTAGATAAACGGTGCCTGTAAGCCTGCTTGTAGAGCGATATCCTGCAAGTAGCTGACGGTGGCGCGCTCCTCGTCGCTGCCTTTTACACAGGAGAAGTAGAGGGTGCGGTTTTCCAAGCGGTCGCCCAGATGCGCCATGGCATTGAGCAGGCGTTCTTGAATCGAGTTGTACTGGTCGGCGTGGCGGGGCAGGATGCCTTGCTCAATCGCCTGCTCCAGCCATACCCACTGGAAAAAGCCCGCCTCATAGAGCGAGGTGGGCGTATCGTAATTCAGCTCTAACAGCTTGGCGGGGCCGTTGCCTGAGTAGGCAAAGTCCATTCGCCCATAGAGGGGCGGTTGCCCGCTGCGCCAGGAGTGGTGGATGAGGTCCCACATATGCTCGGGGATTGCGAGGCGCTGCATTAAGGCATTGGAGTGACAGACCTTATCAACCAGCTCCATACACATCTCGTGCAGGGCTTCGGTGGGTGCTTCGATCTCTTGCTCCACCTGCTCCAGGGTGAACTGGTAGTAGGCGTCCTCTTTCCAGTAGGGTTCGCCATCAATGGTATGGAAATGAAACCCCAGCTCTTTGGCCAGGGCTTTCCATTGTGGGCGTTCAGAGACGTTGATGCGCAGCATGGTAGCTCCCAAACGGTGGTCAATACCCCAAAATGCTAGGAACCCCAAGAGGCCGATCGTGTGCCCAGGCCGCGCCGCGTTGTGGCTTGGCGGTTTTGCACCACCGAGCTACGCAGGGCCTCGTTACGCTGATTGACCCGTTGCGTCGCCTGGCTGGCCGCAGCATTCCAGTTGCCCTGGTTTTGGCGGTTGCGGTAGACCGGCTCTTGATACACGCGCTCGAACGAGCGCCCTCGGCTGGTATTCGCCAGCATGTTACCGACCATATAGCCCATCATGGCAGGCATGAACCAACTGCCGCCGCCTGCGGCCTGGGCCTGCTCATCGGTGGGGGCTGCGCAGGCGCCTTCGCCGTGTTCAGCTTCGCAGGCTTCTAGGGTGTCGAAGCGTGGCACGGACTCTAGAGAGGCCTCGTAAGCGTCTTCGCAGGCGCTGCGGGTGTACACGTTGGCGGCTACGCACTCTTCGACGCCTTGATAGCTTTTGGGCTCGTCGAAGCGAACATCGGTGAGGTGCTCGTCCTCTGCGGGCTGAGTGCAGGCGGTCAAACCGAAGGCACTCGCTCCCATCATCGCCAAAGAGAGACGTGCGCTGCGTTTACGGCGGGGCAGGTGAGTGGGATGGGTCTGCTTTTCCATGAGTGCGCTCCGTTACCAGGTCATTGAGGCCGCGTTGATCAAGCCCACGGCAATCGAGATGCTGCCCACCAGCGTGCCGTAGGCTTGATGACCTTCGGTGATGTGCTGAGACAAGCTCTCGCCCTGGCGGCGTAGAAATAGTTTTAGGCCAAAGAACGTGGCGATCTGCACGCCGAAGGCCACCACGCCCCACAGAATGAAGTCGATATAGCTAATGGAGTGGGCCATGGCGCTGTAGAGCGGGAGGGTGAAACCCAGGATAGAGCCGCCATAAGCGGTGGCGGCCGCCGCATTGCCCGCTCGAATCAGCGCCCACTCGTGGTGAGGGGTCAGGCGGCTATAGCAGTACATAAAGGCCACCAGCAGCGCGAGCGCGCCAAGCAGGTAGGCGAAGAAAGACGGTAATCCCTGTAGGTAGTGCAACATGGCGGTGTGCATCCTTGTGGTTAATGACGTGTGGTCAGTCAACAGTCAGCATTGTGACATAGCTTAGCTGGAGAGCGGCAATCATCCATCGCCTTTCGTCGCGCCGCTTGGTAAGTAGTAAAAAAACCTATTTTTTGACTTTTGTTGCGACTAAAGGCTAATAGATGAAACGTGTCACCTGCTTAGAATCCCGCGATGATTGGTATTTTTACCTAAACTCACCGTGTCGTATCGCTTGATACCGCTCTTCGTGCCCGTGTTGGGCACCGCTTTAGACGCGACCGCTTCGAAGGACTTCCCCTCATGCATGCCCTAACCCTGGCATCGTTTCTGTTTTTTACGGGCCTGGTGGCCTTTGTCACATGGCGCATCACGCGGCGTGATGACCACCGCAGCACCAGCGGCTATTTCCTGGCAGGCCGCACGCTGACCTTTCCGCTGATCGCAGCGTCCATGCTGATGACCAACCTCTCCACCGAGCAGATGGTGGGGCTGAACGGGTCCGCGTTTACCGATGGTTTGAGCGTCATGGCGTGGGAAGTGATCGCCGTGATTGCCCTGGTGGCGCTGGCGCTGTTCTTCCTGCCGCGCTTTTTGAAAAGCGGCATTGCTACGCTGCCGCAGCTGCTTGCGATCCGTTTTGATACAGGCACGCAGCTGATTGCCAACGTTATCTTCCTGATTGCCTACGCGGTGGTGCTGCTGCCGATCATCCTCTACTCCGGGGCCATCGGCCTTCAGGGCATGCTGGACTTACAGGGCCTGACCGGCATTGGCTCCAGCACGGTGCTGCTCTGGGCGACGGTATGGGCGGTGGGTCTGATTGGCGCGGTCTACGCGCTGTTTGGCGGCCTGCGTACCGTTGCCGTTTCTGACACTTTAAACGGGGTTGGTCTGCTGATTGGCGGCTTCGTGATCGTTTACTTTGGCCTACAGGCGGTGAGCGGCGGCAGCGGCGTGATGGAAGGCTGGAGCATCTTGAAAGAGAGCGACCCCAGCAAATTCAACTCCATGGGTGGCCCTGAACAGCAGGTACCGTTCTCGACCATCTTTACCGGCGTGCTGCTGCTTCACCTCTTCTACTGGACCACCAACCAGCAAATCATCCAGCGCACCTTTGCCGCCAAGAACCTGGCCGAAGGCCAGAAGGGCGTACTGCTCACAGGGTTTCTAAAGCTGCTAGGGCCGCTGTACCTGGTACTGCCCGGCATCATCGCCTACCACCTGTATGCCGACCAGGGTATTCGCGCTGACGAAGCGTATGGCCACCTGGTATTCAACGTGCTGCCGCCTTACCTGACCGGCTTCTTTGCCGCCGTCATGGTCGGGGCGATTCTCTCCTCGTTTAACTCTGCGCTGAACAGCACCACGACGATCTTCAGCCTGGGCATCTACAAAGGCGTGCTGAAAAAAGATGCGACGGAAGAGCAGGTGGTGAAGTCTGGCAAGGTGTTTGGCTGGACCATGGCGATTACCACCATGATTATTGCGCCGCTGCTGGCGGGCCAGGACAGCCTGTTCGGCTACCTGCAGAAGATGAACGCGATCTACTTCATCCCAATTCTTGCCGTGGTGCTGGTGGGTCTGCTGACAAAACGCGTACCGCCCATGGCCGCGAAAGTAGCGCTGGTCGGCGGCTGTTTGCTGATTGCGGCGGGCTACTTCGTGCCGCCGTTCAACAAGCTGCCCATAGTGATGCACGAGTTCCACTTCGTCGCTGCGGTGTTCGTGCTGCTAGTGGCGGTCATGCTGGTGATCGGTAAGCTGCGCCCCCGCGCTACGGACTGGGTGCAGGAAGACTCCGGCGATGTCGATCTCACCCCGTGGAAAGGCGCGGTGCCTACCGGTATCGTGCTGGTGGTGTTGGTGGTGATTATGTACGCCTCCTTTGCGGGCGGCTGATCACGCCAGTGTTGTAAATGGAATAGCCCCAACGCCCCGCATTGCGGGCGTTGGCGTTGTTGGCGATAGGCTTGGCGGCATGACAGGTGGCGTCGAAGCGTTAGAGGAGGTGTGTAGAAGCGTACTGAGCGAAATGCATTTTAAAAAGTGATGCAGCCAGTGGTGTAGCGCCCCCATCATGCTGCACTGAATTGACAACGTTGCCGGGGTATGACAAACACACATCCATTTTGTGTGAGGAATCATCGGTGGCAAACGAGCAGACTTATCAAGCGTTGGGAGTGGATACCCTTGGCCAACGGCTAGGCGGTGTGGAGGCCGTCGCCAGCCGTGTGGGTGGCAACCCCGCCGAGTGGCACATCCGTGAAGTAGGCGACGGCAACCTCAATCTGGTGTTTATCGTGACAGGCAGCACCGGCAGCGTGGTGGTCAAGCAGGCACTGCCCTATGTGCGCATGGTGGGCGAGAGCTGGCCGCTGCCGCTCTATCGCGCCCATTTCGAATATTACGCCTTAGTGCGTCAAGCCAAGCGCGCGCCCGGCGTGGCCCCCGAGGTGTACTACTTCGATAAGCCCCAGGCATTGATCGTGATGGAGTATCTGCACCCCCATGTGATTCTGCGGCGCAAGCTGATCAGCGGCGAACGCGTGGCGGAGCTGGGTGCTACTCTGGGTGAGTTTTGTGCGCGCACAGCGTTTCGCGGCTCTGAACTCTCCATGGCAAGCCCGGATAAGAAAGCCGATGTCGGGTTGTTCTCTGGCAACGTGGCGATTCCGGCGATCACCGAATCGCTGGTGTTTACCGACCCCTACTACGGCGCGGAGATGAACCGCCACACGCCCGAGCTATCGCCCGTGGTGGACGAGCTGCGCCGCAACGCCCGCCTGAAAGCCAAGGTGCAGCGGCTGCTGATGAAGTTCACCGCCAACACCGAGACCATGCTGCACGGCGACCTGCACTCCGGCTCCATCATGGCCACCGACACCAGCGTGCGCGTCATCGACCCTGAATTTTCTCAATACGGCCCGATGGCGTTCGACTTGGGCATGGCGGTAGCCAACTTCTTCATGGCCTACTTTAGCCAGCCCGCCCACCGCCAAGAAGGTGACCTGGAGGAGTATCAAGCGTGGATTTTAGAAGTGATCACCGATTGCTTTACCCGCTTCGATGAGGAGTTTCGCCACCTCTGGCAAACCGAGCGCACCGGTATTCTGTTCCCCAGAGCGCTGTTTGAAGAGCAGGGCAACAGCGCCGACGACGCCTGCGACGCGCTGCTGGAAGAGATCCGTGAAGATGCGCTGGCCTACTGCGGCATCGAAATGCACCGCCGCGTGCTCTCGCTGGCCCACAATGCCGACTTCGAAGAGATCGAAGACACTGCCCTGCGCGCCAAGCTGGAAGCACGCAACGTGCTGATGGGCCAAGCGCTAATCATGGAGCCGCAAGCTTACTGTGATCTCAATGCGCTAGTGGCTTTAGCCAAGGCATACAGTCAGAAATCAGTGCTGTAAGCACTTTAGGTGGCACCTTCGGCACCGCTTTGCGGTGCTTCGCGGGTGCGCTCCGCTTACGCCGCGCTACGAATGCCCCACCTGGAGTTCGGCGAAGCCATGTAGCGCGGCGTAACGAATCTTGCGAGGTACGAGCAAATGAGGCACCCGCGAGGGCGGCGATAGCCGCCTTCACACGTTAAAGCTGATCCAAACGATCAAACTTCCCGGCGATGTCGCTTTCGGTCCAGTGGGGCACCCAGCCTTCTACGTTGTCGAAGAAGCGCAGCGCGGTGAATTCCGGCTCAGGGCCCATGTCGAACCAGTGCGGGGTATTGGCGGGCACGCTGATCAGGTCGTTGCGGGTGCAGAGCACCTGATACACCTTGTCGTCGATGTGCAGGCAGAACAGCCCCTGGCCTTTGACAAAGAAGCGTACCTCGTCTTCATGGTGGCGGTGCTCGTTCAGGAACTTCTGGCGCATCGCTTCCTTGTCCGGGTGGGTGGGCACCATGTGCAGCACATCGACGGTTTGGTAGCCGCCCTTGGCTTTTACCCGGTCGATATCTTCCTGGTAAAGCGCCAGAATCTCCTCCTGGGTGGCATCGTCGGCAATCTCGCCCGGCGCTGCCCAGCGCTCAAATAGCACGCCTACCCGGTTCAGCTCAGCGGTAATCCGTTCGCCGTTGGTGGTGTCGATGAGGGCATCATGGGGATTGTTATCGGCAAATACTTTGAGTTGCGACATCGTAAACTCTCCTTGAAAGTGACGAGACAGAAACGTTACAGGTGGATCTCGTCGAAACGGGTGACGCACGGATGGCGGGTGCCCGCCTGGGTGCCTTCACGCACCAGCTGTAGCGTTTGCATGCCCGCTTGCTGGGCCGCATCCAGCTCTTCGACGACATCTGACAAGAACAGCACCGATGCGGGCGGCAGGTCAAGGGTGTCGAGGATACGCTGATACGAGGCGGCCTCGCGCTTATGGCCAACATGGGTGTCGAAGTAGCCGCTGAACAGCGGGGTCAAATCGCCTTCATCGCTGTAGCCAAACAGCAGCTTTTGCGCCTGCACCGAGCCTGACGAGTACACGTACAGCGCCTTGCCTTCCGCCTGCCACTGGCGCAGCGCCGGAGCCACATCCGCGTATAAATGGCCAGTTAAGTCGCCGCGCTGGTAGCCGTCGGCCCATACCATGCCCTGCAGGGCTTTCAGCGGCGTCACTTTCTGGTCGGTCTTGATCCAGTGCAGCAGCGTGGCGATTACCGCTTCCAGCGAGGCGTCGGGGTCCTGCATGACATCACGCACGGCATGGATCTGCTCGGCCACCGCCGGTGCCTCTGCGTTCTCGCGCAGAAAGTCAGGCAGCTTGGCGTGGGCATAGGGGAACAGCACTTTGTGAACGAAGTTGATATCGGTGGTGGTGCCTTCGATATCGGTCACGATAGCGCGAACGGTTGGGTTGCTCATTGGGACCATCGGCTCTCTTCCAGTACACAGGCAAGTAAAAATTCAATCGCTTCCAGATGGCGGCGGCAGCTGGCAATGCTGTCGCCCACGGCGTAAATGCCGTGGCCCGCGACCAAAAAGCCCCAGGGCATCGGCCAGCCCTGGCGAACGTGCTCGGCTAACTCCTCCATATCCTGGGAGTTAGGCACCACCGGCAGGTGAATCGTTGCATCATGCGTCACGTTACCCGCCAACGCCTTTTGCATCTCAAAGCCGCTTAGCTCAATGCCTTCGGCAAAGCGTCGCGACAGCACGGTGCTGGCCACGGTGTGGGTGTGCAGCACGCAGTGAATGCTTGGGTCTAGCCGGTACAGCGCGGCGTGTAGGTCACTTTCGGCGCTGGGTTTGCCGTTGCCTTCCAGCACACGGCCTTCCAGGTCACACAGCAGCAGATCATCCGCCTGGATACGGGTTTTATCCCGCCCGGAGGCGGTGACTAAATAGCCCGCCTCGGTACGCGCAGAAAAGTTGCCGCCGGTGGCGGGGGTCCAGCCTTGCTGCGCCGCCCAGGAGATGGCGTCCAGCAGTTCGGTGTGTAAGGTAGTCATAAGGCCTGCATCGTCTCATCCAATGGGCATCATTCTATATGATAAGCTTCGCGCCTGATAAGCCGCGCGCCGAGTTCACCGGTTCAAGACCTCAAGGAGCCCTTCATGGTTACGTTACAGTCACGCAGTTTACGAGTGCATGCCGACGCCCTCGAATACCTGGACCAGACCCGGCTCCCCCAGGCCGAAGAGTGGGTGCGCTGCGACTCTCCCGAGGCGTGGCAGCACGCCGTCAAGCATCTTGCCATTCGCGGGGCGCCGTTGATTGGCTTGAGCGCGGCGTTCGTACTGGCCCAGTATGCGGCTCGCCATCCGCAAAGTGAGTGGCAGTGGGTGAGTGACCGCTTACGGGCGACGCGCCCCACGGCGGTGAACCTGATGTACTGCCTGGACGCCATGGAAGCCTGCTTTGCCCAGGGCGCGGACGCCCTGGCCGAGCGTGCCCAAGCGCTGTTTGAAGAGGACCGCGCGCTGTGCCAGCGCATGGCCGAGCGGGGCGCTGACTTGCTGGCCTCCGGCGACCGCGTGCTGACCCACTGCAACACCGGTGCGTTGGCCACGGCCGGTGTGGGCACCGCGATTGGCGCGTTGGCCATCGCCAAACAGCGCGGCATCGACCTGCATGTGTACGTGGATGAAACCCGTCCGCTGCTCCAGGGTGGGCGTTTAACCGCGTGGGAAATGGCTGATTTGGGCATTCCCTACCAGCTAATCACCGACAGCATGGCGGCCAGCTTAATGGCGGCGGGCAAGGTGGATAAAGTGATGGTGGGGGCGGATCGCATCTGCGCCAACGGCGACTTTGCCAACAAAGTGGGCACTTACATGCTGGCGGTGGCGGCGCATTACCATCAGGTACCGTTCTACGTGGTGGCCCCTTACACCACGGTCGACCCCGCCTGCGCCACCGGCGCGGCGATTCCCATCGAGCAGCGCGATGGCGCGGAGGTGCGCGGTGCCGCCGGCGCGTTTGGCGAGGTGGTGTGGGCGCCCAGCGATGCACCGGTGTGGAACCCAGCCTTCGACGTGACGCCCGCCAAGCTAGTCACCGCCTGGATTTTGGATACTGGCGTGTTTGACTCAGCGGCGATTGCACGGGGCGAGCATCTGCGAGGATGGCGCTAGCGGTCAGGCAGGCTCAGTTTAGAAGCGTTAGCTCATAAACGTGCCGAATGCGCTGACCGTCCCAATCATAACCGAGATGACGGCCTTGCCGCGTGGCGGAGAGTACCGGGGGTCTTAGCACTGCGGCGCACTCGCCATCGGGGTCGCGAACGCTGGGGTAAACGATGCCATCTGCCTGCTGCTCCCAAGCGTTTCTGCCCAGGGCTTGCCCGGCAGACCAGCTGTCTGGGGTGAGTAGGGGCTCTGCGTCGCGGTGGCCCCGCAAGTCAATCAGTTGCCCCATCAAATCGGAGAGATAGACGCGCTGCTGCAGCATCATGGGCGGCTCGTTGGACTCCCCCATGAAGCGCTCTGCGTGGTACAGGGTTTCTGCAATGGCGGTGGCTTCGGTGAGTGCGCAGTAGTAGGCACCAAAGGTGCCATCGCTAAACCGCGAACCGGAGGCAGGGAAATGACAAAACGCCGCCATGACGGGTGTCCATCCAGGCCCATACCGGCGGTCGCCGTCGCGCACCAGATGGATCGCGCCCATTTCTTCACGAAGCCTAGCAGAGGTCTCGCCTTCCAGTTCGTTAAGCAGGTCCCAGTCGTCAGTGTGGCTATTGACGCCTTCGAACAGATCAATCGGAGGGAAGCGCGAAGGGATAACGCGGTAGCTTGGCCGCCATGTGACGTTGCTGAGCGGGAAGTTCATACATGGCCCCCTCCACGTGCGGCATCCAAGTGCTGCCGAACGACATAGAGGTCGGAAACGTGACCACTTAACAGGCGTTCCATGGGCGTGTGACCGGCAAACAGTGGGTTGCTGTTGGCTCGTTTTAGCCAGCTATCGGCGGCCTCCTGATTGGGGAGCAGGATATGCAGCGCCTTGTAGATGCCCAGAATCAACGACATGCGCTCAAGATGGTTGGCATCCAGGCGGGCTTGCTCGGGAGTTTGCTTCCAGCGCCGGTAAGTGGAGTCGGGCACGCCGAGTAATAAGGCGGCTTCGCTCTCTTTCAGCCCCCAGCGGCGGGATATGTTGGGATACGTGCGCATGGCAGCGGCTCCCATGTCACGGCGCTTGGTAGCGGTGTTGTGCTGAATGGCCATATCGCTTTCTCCTCTCTTGAATAGAGAATACACCAAATGAGCGATTTTTAAAAAATACGATTATTTGGTGGGCGTTAACGCTTGGCAGTCATAGACGCCCGCACGCAGTGTAGAACCGGGTAATCAATACGGCCCTCCAGCGCTTCAAACACCACTTTCAGCCCTTGGTCTGGAAACTGCTCAAACGCTGCGTGAATCTGTGCCAGGGTCGCTGGGTCTAGGCTGACCACCTCTTCCAAGGCCAGCTCGCCGCTTTGGATTACATCGCTTAGGTGGCGATACACGGTACTAGCGGCCAGCCCGCGCTGCTCGGCGACCTGTTCCGGCGTTAGCCCTTGGCGCAGTAGCGCGGCAGATTCAAGAGCGCTGCTGCCCACAGGGGGGCTAGCGGCAGGCTCATCAGGATGCGCCAGAACCACCGCCAGAAAGCCTTCGCCATAATCCTCCAGCTTGCGTGCGCCAATGCCCGAGATGGTGCCCAGCGCCTGCAGCGTCTGCGGTTTTTGCGCTACCAGCTCGGCCAGGGTGGCGTCGTTGAAAATCACGTAGGCGGGTACGCCTTGGGCATCGGCCAGCGCTTTGCGATGCTGGCGCAGCGCTTCCCACAGTACGCCGTGGCCCTTGGCGGCAGATGCCCCTTTGGCTCTGCGTCGCGCAGGCTTGCTGGGTTTGCGCAGGGTGAGACGTTGCTCGCCGCGCAGTATGGGCCTGGCGTTGGCGGTGAGCTTGATCGCGCCATGGCCCTCCATGTCCACGCTCAGATAGCCGCTGGCGATCAGCTGGCGAAACAGCGCTTTCCACTCGCTGGCGGTGAGCTCTTTGCCAATGCCGAACGTACTCAAACTGTCATGACCGAAGCGGCTGATACGTTCGTTGCGCTTGCCCAGCAGTACATCCACCAAGTAAGTGACGCCGAAGCGCTGTTCGGTGCGGTAGACGCACGACAGCGCCTTCTGCGCAGCCACCGTGGCCTCCCAGGTGTCAGGCGGGGTGAGGCAGTTATCGCAGTTGCCGCAGGGCTCATCTAGCGAATCGCCAAAGTAGTGGAGCAGCGCCTGGCGACGGCAGCTGATGATCTCGCAGAGCCCCAACATGGCATCGAGCTTCTGTTGTTCGATGCGCTTTTGCTGGTCGGCGGCACTGGAGTCCTGCTGCATCTGGCGCAGGGTGATCACGTCCTGCAGGCCATAGGCCATCCAGGCATCGGCGGGCAGCCCATCGCGCCCGGCGCGGCCGGTTTCCTGGTAGTAGGCTTCGATGCTTTTGGGCAGATTGAGGTGCGCCACGAAACGCACGTCGGGTTTGTCGATGCCCATGCCGAAGGCAATGGTGGCGACGATCACCACGCCATCTTCGCGCAGAAAACGGGTTTGATGCTGCTGGCGCTGCTCGGCGGGCAGCCCGGCGTGGTAGGGCAGCGCGGTCAACCCCTGGCGTGCCAGCCAAGCGGCGGTCTCCTCCACCTTGCGCCGAGAGAGGCAGTAGACGATGCCCGCTTCGCCGTCGTGGTGTTCGCGGATGAAACTCAGCAGCTGCTCTTTGGCATTGCCCTGATTTTCCGCGATATGGTAGCGAATATTGGGGCGGTCGAAACCGTTGTTGTAGAGCGCGGCTTCCTGAAGCTGCAGGTGCTCCATGATGTCGTGCCGGGTAGGCACGTCGGCGGTGGCGGTGAGCGCGATGCGCGGCACGTCGGGAAAACGCTGGTGCAGGTGGGAGAGCTGGCGATACTCGGGGCGGAAATCGTGCCCCCATTGGGAAACGCAGTGGGCCTCGTCGATGGCGAACAGCGCGATGCGTGTCTGCTCGAGCAGCATCTGCATGCGTGCCGTGGCCAGCCGCTCGGGCGCGATGTAGAGCAGGTCCAGCTCGCCTGCACGCAGGCGGTTCTCCACCTCCATCGCCTCATGCATCTCAAGGCTGGAGTTCAGGTAGGCGGCGCGCACCCCGTTCTGGATCAGCGCGGCCACCTGGTCCTGCATCAGCGCGATGAGCGGCGAGACCACAATCGCGGTGCCTTCACGTAGCAGCGCAGGGATCTGATAGCACAGCGATTTACCGCCGCCAGTGGGCATCAGCACCAGCGCATCGCCTCCGGCCATCACATGCTCAATGATGGCCTGCTGCGGGCCACGAAAGTGCTCAAAGCCAAAGACTTCCCGCAGTACTTTGAGGGCTGCCGAGTCGTCGTGCATCGCTGCTCTCCTTGTCGTGTGCGTGAAGGAACGGGGTTAAGGAGGGTAAGCCGTCGCCTTACCCATCCGCCCTAATCCGTTCAACAATCTCCGCCAACGCATTTTCTGCCTGGTCATTATCAACTTGGCAGGTGCCCGCATTCAGATGGCCGCCGCCGTAGCTTAGGCACAGCTCGCCCACGTTGGTGTGACACACTACGCGGGCAGCGGAAGGGGCGTCTGCATTGATGATGTGGTTGTCGGCACGCTCAACGTTGCGCACGGTCTCGCTTAGGTGGTGGTCGAACGCTAGGTGGCAGCCGGGCACGTAGGGCAGGTTGGTGGTGATGTCGTTGGCATCAATAGCAATCTTGCCATCCTGCATGTCCTTCGGGTGAACGAAGGTGATTTCGTCAATAAGGCCTAAGTGCTTGAGCAGGGCACCGCATACCAAACCATCAAAATCGCTGCGGGTAACTAAACGAAACGTGGATGCTTGTTGGGTAGACATTTATTTTCTCGATACGGTGAACGGTGACCAAAAGATACCAGCAGTTATGTTGGGTTAAAATAAGCCTTTCTAGCCTTGCAACCTTTCTCACCAACGCTTTCGCCCTATGTACCTATTTATTATGTCAAGTTAGCCGCGGTGCGGGGCGGCATGAATCGCTGGGGCTCATGTGCCAAACGTAAACAAGATTTTGCTAATTAAAAATCGCGATTCACCTTGTTTCAGTTAATGAATTTTTTTATTAAGTAGTTGAAAAATAGTGTTTATATTTATTTTTGGCATGCCCTGGTATGGCGTCTGCAGTAGTTGGGTAAGAGCGAAAGGTTAGGATGACTCGCCGCTCTTATCGATCGTGAATCTATCGTGAAGACATAACGTTGTTAAATGTTTAACGCTGAATTGAACGAAAGAGTTGCCATTAGGAGGCACGACCATGAAAAAGGAAGCTCTCAAGAAGTTAGGTATCCTGGGTGTATCATTTGGTCTGGTAGCGAGCCCGCTCGCGTTTGCGATGGAAGAGCCTGAAGAGCAGCCCGCAACGCCGCAAGAAGAGACCATGCAGGATGATCAAGGCACCTACAACTCCTACGACACCGAGCAGGAGCAGGGGTCGACTACTGAAGGCGTGACCACCGAGTACGAAGAGGAAGAGCAAGAATTTACTTACGAAGAGGAGGAGGAAGAGCAAGAGCAGTGGGAAACGGAAAAGGATGACACATCCGGCCAGTAAATCCATTTTAGCGAAAGGAAGTCCTTCCCCTCACGCTCACGGATGAGCAGCACAGTGCCCCGCCCATTGCGGGGCACTGTTGTGTTGGGTGAGTGGCAACGTTTAATAAAGCGCAATAGCACACTAGGTGAATAGGCTATGGTAAAAGCAATGTTTCCCTAACACGAACACCCTACAAGGACGTTGCTAACGTGTTTACCTGGCAAGAAGTGCCACGCCTGCCTCGTGCGGAAGGGCGTATAGATGCGATTGATCTCGCCCGTGGTATAGCGATTGGGCTGATGATTCTCAGCCATACGGTGAGTGGGCTGATTGGAATACGCAACGTGCCCGATTGGGGCATGGTGCCCGTCCATTTTCTCACTAAGTTCTCTTCTTCCCTGTTCATCCTGGTCTTCGGGATTGCGCTCACCGTGGCCTTTTTAGCGTCTACCCAAACAGAGGCGTGGCCAAAACGGCGGCTAAAACTATGGGTGCGCGCGGTTGAAGTGTGGTTTTGGTACAAGGCGTTGACGGTCGTCGAGATGCTGCCGTATTACGCCCCAGGCGATATTGTTGATGCGTTGCTTTATCAGCGCTTTGCGATTTGGGTAGAAATCCTCGGTTTTTACGCCATCGTCCTACTGTGGGTGCCGCTGGTACTTCCATTATGGGCACGTACACCGCTGTGGGGGCGGTGTGCGCTTATTATTGGCTTAACCGCGCTCTCCGCTTGGCTGCAGGGGCTGAGCTTTGGCGGTAACGACACCTTAAAAGCGCTGTTGGTAGACCATGAAGACCATTACACCTGGGGCCAGCTTAGCCGTGCGCCGTTAATTTTGGCGGGCCTGCTGATCGGTGAAGCCTTGCTGCGCTGCTATTTTGATACGGCGCTAAGGCGAAAGCTGGTGCTGGCGCTGGTGGGCGTAGGGATGTTGATGATCGCCGCGTTCTATGGCTTGGCCTTTGCCGAAGGCGATGTTTCTGCTGCGATGCTGGCGGTGGCGAATAACGACGGCAAGCACCCGCCTGGGCTGAAATTCACGCTGTACAGCGTGGGCGGCGCGCTGGTTATTTTAGGCGCTGCACTCGCTGGTGGAGCTACGGCAGCCAAGGCGCTACGGCCATTAACGATGGTAGGGAGCGACGCGCTCAAAGCGTTTATTTTCCATATTGTGATGATTTTTCTGGTGCTGCGTTTTCTGCTGGAAGGCGAAGGCATTTACACCTATCCACAGGCGCTTGGTGTGGGTGGGCTGTTAATTCTTGGAGCCGCGTTGTGGATTTGGCTAACGCGCTGGATTGCCCGTTACAAATAGCCCGCCACTCGCCGCGGTAGGAGGTAAGGTTGCGACATTTTCAACGCTGGCTAGCCGCAGTGCTGCTGTGCGCTTTATTGCCAGCCAGCGCGGCGGTATTGGCAAGTACGAACTGGTATTACGAGGTCGATAAACAGAGCCCTTGGCAAGGCGATGTAGATGCGCGAATAATCGCCATTGAAGAGGTGTTTGGCGGCGCGCTAGGTGTTTATGTTCAGAACCTTGCAACAGGCGAGGCGTACTCCTGGCAGGCAGACGCCCCCTGGTATTTGGCCTCGCTGATTAAAGTGCCCGTAGCGGCTCAGGTGCTAGCTGAGCGCCAGGCGGGCACGCTCTCCTTGGATGAACGCCTGATCCTGGCACGTAGCGACTTTGTCGATGGCGCAGGGCCGATCAACTGGCACGACCCCGGTACGCCGATCTCGGTGCGCTACCTGCTCGAGCAGATGCTCACCGTCAGCGACAACACCGCCACGGATATGCTGATTGATCGTGTGGGCTTGGATGCCGTGAACGCCCGCGCCCGCCGCATGGTGGCCGTCAGTAACGGCCAGCCGGAGCACCTTGGCCCCATCAGCAAGCTGGTGGAAGTTCGCCAAGGGGTATATGGCCAGTTACACCCCGAGGCTCGCCAACTGGGCGGGTTAGATTTTATCGCCCTGCGCCAACATCGCGTTAATCAGCGCTCGGCCGCCCTTGCTCGCACGCTGGGAGTGAGCGAAGAAATCTTCGAACAGCCCGACTATGACCACGCTTTTGATGCCTACGAATCCACCGGTGAAAATGTGGGCACACTGCGCGCCTATGGCGACCTGCTGGCCAGCCTGCATCACGGTGGTATGGAGGATGTGAATGCAGAACAGCGCCAAACGCTGCTGGCGATCATGCAGCGGACCCAGTCCGGCGAGCGGCGCTTGAAACAAGGCATGGGCAGCGAATTCACCTTTGCGCACAAAACAGGCACGCAGCACCGGCGAAGCTGCGATGCCGGTATTGCATCGCGTGCCTCTCAAGCGGGTGACGCCGCCAATGGCCCCTGGGTCATCGTGGCCTGTGCTCGTGGGCCGCTCTCGGTGCAGGCCCATGAGCGTGCCCTGGCGAGTGTGGGCGAAGCGCTGCGTTATAGCGGTGCCTTGGGACACGACTAGCAGCGAGCGTGATAAACTGGCCTACCGCATTGGGTTTTTTGATTAAGGAGTTTGTTATGGCACGTGCCAGCGCTCGTCATATTTTGGTAAGCAGTGAAGAGCAGTGCAACGCACTGAAACAAGAGATCGAAAACGGCCGCGATTTCGCGGATGTAGCCAAGCAGCACTCCAGCTGCCCTTCTGGCCGCCAGGGCGGCGACCTGGGCAGCTTTGGCCCCGGCCAAATGGTGCCGGAATTCGACAAAGTCGTCTTCAGCGGTGAACTCAACAAGGTTCACGGGCCGGTTCAAACTCAGTTTGGCTATCACTTGCTCGAAATCACCAGCCGCACTTAATACCTTTTAAAGGCCGTCATGCATCGCGGCAGCCATGTCGCGGTGCCATTGGCATCGCGCTGCGCTGGTTCTGCGCTGGCCCGCGATGTAAGGAGACTATCCCGCGGCCAGGGAGCCGAGAGAGGAAGTGTTATGACCACCGTCACACGCATTCTTCATGCAACGAGTCCGGGTCTTTCGCGTTTGCTGGCGATGTGCCGGACGATGGGGTTCATTCGGGCCGACCTTTGGCGCCGGTACGGTGCCCTTGGTACCGTTGGCAAGAGCGCCAGCGCCGTTCGCAAGGAAATAACCCAGGGTGGCTGGCATACAGACTTGCCACTGGATGGCACGGTTCGCGCCGAATCCACTAAGGATGTGATCAACGACATCCTGACCTACAAGGCGGCTGCCAAGCACAAGGTGCGCCGGGCCGTGGCCGCACGCACCACGGACGAAACCGAACGCAAACGCCTCTACACGCTGCTGAAACAGGACAAATGGCTAGAAGATACCTATCTGCATCGCATGATGCGCAAACATTTCAGGCATGGCAAAAGCCAGTGTAGTAACCAGTTCGTCGTCCGTTCCGACAAGCACAGTGAGCGAATCATCGACGGCCAACTGGTTATTACATTGCATCTGTCCAAAAAGGTGGGCGGCAGCATCACGCTATACACCACGACGTCAGGCAAGAACGTCAGCCTGGAAAAGAAGAATCTGCGCGTCATCGTTCGGGAGGGAAAGGTCGAGATCCATTATGCCTACGAGAAACCGCCAGGGCGGCCTCATGGGGACAAGGTAATGGGTGTCGATAAGGGCTACACGGAGGCCTTCACTGACTCGCAAGGCCAGCATCATGGCGAGTCGTTCGGTCAAGTGCTCACTGCGTACAGCCATCAGGTATCCGCCACTGGCAAGGCGCGCAATCGCCTGCACGCCCTGGAAAAGAAGCATCGGGCGGCAGGACGGATCGCCAAGGCCGAACGCATCCGCGCCAATAATCTGGGTAAGAAGAAGCAAGTGGCTCGCCGCCAGCGCACCCAGCAGCACCTTCGCACCATCGCCTATCAGGCGGCTCATACCATCATGGACGAGGCGGCGCTTCTCGCTTCGGAAGACCTGACTCAGCCCATCGCGGGCAAGGTACAGTGGCGGGATTACAACCGCCGCATGAGCCACTGGGCCAAGGGGGTGCTGGCCCAGGCGCTCGACGAAGTATCGCAGCAGCGTGGCACCCGTCACGACATCGTGAACGCCGCCTATACGTCGCAAATGGACTCGATCACGGGACGCCTGGAAGGTGAGCGCCGTGGCGACAAGTTTTACCGTGCAAACGGGGACGTGATCCAGGCGGATGTCAATGCTGCGCGGAATGTCCTGGCAAGGCTTGATGACCCCGACATTACGCGGTACATGCCGCACGGCGAGGTCAAGCGAATATTGTTGGGACGTTTCTCCGGCGCAACTGAGCGTCAAGAGGCCCGAGTTGTTTGCCAGCACGGCATGTCAACCGGGTGCGGATAAATCCTTTTTGGCCAATGATGGCCAAGCTTTAAGGAGCAGTACGCCTTGAACGACCCCATCATTACCATCGATGGCCTGAATAAAACCTACGAAGGTGGCTTTCAGGCGCTCACTCGTGTGGATTTAACCATCCAGCGCGGCGAAATTTTTGCTCTGCTCGGCCCGAACGGGGCGGGTAAAACTACCTTGATCAGCTTGGTATGTGGCTTGGTCAATCCCAGCGAAGGTCATGTTATCGTCGATGGCTTCGACAGCGTGCGCGATTACCGCCAAGCCCGCGAGCGGATTGGCCTTGTGCCGCAAGAGCTCACCAATGAAGCGTTCGAAACGGTCTGGAACACGGTGAGCTTCAGTCGTGGCCTGTTTGGTAAAGCCCCCAACCCCGCCCATATCGAAAAAGTGCTCAAGTCGCTCTCGCTGTGGGATAAGCGCCACAATCGCCTGATGACCCTCTCCGGCGGTATGAAGCGGCGGGTGCTGATTGCCAAGGCGCTCTCCCACGAGCCACGCATTCTGTTTTTGGATGAGCCGACCGCCGGGGTGGACGTCGAGCTGCGGCGGGATATGTGGAACGTGGTACGCGGGCTGCGGGACGATGGGGTGACGATCATTCTCACCACCCACTACATTGAAGAAGCCGAAGAGATGGCCGACCGCATAGGCGTCATCAATCGCGGCGAGATCGTGCTGGTGGAAGAGAAAGCCGCGCTCATGAAAAAGCTGGGCAGCAAGCAGCTCACCCTGCAGCTCCACAGCCCGCTAACGGAGTTGCCGCCCGCGCTGGCGCAGGAAGAACTCAGCTTAACCGCCGACGGCTATGAGCTGGTGTACACCTACGATGGCCGCCAGGAAGAGGAGGGGCGAGGGATCTCTACCCTGTTAACGCAGCTAGAGCAGGCGGGCATCAGCTTTAAAGATCTACACACCCGGCAGAGTTCGCTGGAAGATATCTTCGTGGACCTGGTGAAGGAGCGCTCATGAACCTCTATCCCGTTCGTGCGATTTACATGGCGGAGATGGCCCGCACTCGCCGCACGCTGCTGCAGAGCATTGTCTCGCCGGTGATCTCTACCTCGCTCTACTTTGTGGTGTTTGGCGCGGCGATTGGCTCGCGGATTACCGAAATTGGCGGGGTGAGCTACGGCGCGTTTATCGTTCCTGGTTTGATTATGCTGATGCTGCTGACCCAGAGCGTCTCGAACGCCTCGTTTGGAATCTTTTTTCCCAAGTTCTCCGGCAGCATCTATGAGATTTTGTCGGCGCCGATCTCCTATTTGGAGATTGTCGTGGGCTACGTAGGGGCGGCGGCCTCGAAATCGATACTGCTGGGGCTGATCATTCTCGGCACGTCCAGCTTCTTTGTGCCGCTTGAGATCGCCCACCCGTTTTGGATGCTGACGTTTCTGGTGCTGACCGCCGTCACCTTTAGCCTGCTGGGCTTTATCATCGGCATCTGGGCGGATGGCTTCGACAAGCTGCAGCTCGTGCCGCTGCTGGTGATTACCCCTCTCACGTTCTTGGGCGGCAGCTTCTACTCCATCGATATGCTGCCTCCGTTTTGGCAGAGCGTGACCCTGGCGAATCCGGTGGTGTATCTCGTCAGCGGTTTCCGCTGGAGCTTCTACGGCATTAGCGATGTCAGCTTGGGCGCCAGCGTGGCGATGATTTTGCTGTTTTTGGCGGCAAGCCTTGCCACCATTGCCTGGATTTTCCGCACCGGTTACCGCTTAAAGCCCTGATGCTGAAGTGACCTCTTCGACGTTTTTATAAAGGTGATGCCTGTTTATGCCGCTACTGCAAAGTACTGTTTACCGCCTTGAGCCATCCCTCGACGGCGAGCGCTTAAGTGTGACGGCCCCGCCTGCGGAGGACGACGCCGCCAGGGATGACACGGTGATGGCCAGCCTAGTCAATGCGCTAAACGACACCTACAACACCAAAGCGAAGGGCTGGGGGCGCTTTGCCGAGCAGGGCGAGCAGGCCGGGCCGCTGTTGGCGTGGCTCACGGCGTATCAAGCCGACGAGCAAACCTTTGCCCAACTGGCAAACGCGATGGCCGAGCGACTGGCCCAAACGCTGCAGGGTCAGCTCTCCGTTGGCGGTTTCTTGGTCATCGCCCATCTACGTCAAGGCGACACCGAAACGCTGTTCATGGCGCTCGTGCATCAGCGGGAAGGTATCGGCTTTAACGACGCGCACCAAGCGGTGCCCGCCGCCCAGCTGAATACGAGCCAACTCACCCTGGCAGCCCGCATCAACCTGACCCAGTGGCAGAGCGGTGTGGAAAGCACGCAGTACGTCTCGTTTCTAAAAGACCGGGGCGGTAAAAAGCTCGCCGATGGCGTAGCGGCGCTGCTGGGCATGGAAGAGGGCATCGATGCCCCCGCCGAAACCCGCACGCTGCTGAAAGCCTTTAGCGACTACGTCGAAAAAGAGGACCTGGACGACGACGCCAGCCGGGAAAAAACCGATACTCTGGTTGATTACGCCAACGAGCAGCTGCGCCGTGGCGAACCCATGACGCTGGAAGAGCTCTCCGGGCTTGTGGATGAGAAACAGCCCAAGGCGTTTTACGACCATATTCGCAACGCCGACTACGGCCTTTCGCCGGAAATCCCGCCGGACAAACGCACTATCAGCCAGTTTCGCCGCTTCACTGGCCGCGCTGGAGGCGTCTCGATCAGCTTTGATTCACACCTGCTGGGTTCCAGCATTGAGTATGACGAAACCCAGGACCGGCTGATCATCAAGCAAGTGCCCAAACAGCTCAAAGAGCAGCTCGCCAAGCGGAAAGAGTGACAAGGTTAAAAGGGCTTGAACAGGCAGCGTAAAGCTTGGGTGGCGAACGGCTCCAGGGGCTAACCTATAGAGGCCAAGCGATTAACCAAGCAGCGATGTTCAACAGGCCTGAGCTAAACAGATCGACGCGAAACATACCTACTTTAAACAGAGCTCAATGGCAAAGGAGCGCCGAGACGCCCATGAGCGATACGCGGGAAGCAACGAATTTAACCGAACTGATCCACACCATGGAACGGATGGAGCGGGAAAACGCGCAGGTTAGCGTGGATGATGTGGTGCATGCGGTAGGGAGACGCTCGTTTGGGCCGCTGCTTCTATTGGCAGGCTTGATAACGCTGGCGCCGATTATTGGTGATATCCCCGGCATGCCAACGCTGATGGCGGTGTTAGTGCTGCTGACCTCTTCACAGCTGCTGGTAGGGCGGGAAACGTTCTGGCTGCCTAAATGGCTGCTTAATCGTTCTTTATCACGGCAGAAGTTTGATAAAGCGCTGCACTACATGAAAAAGCCCGCCAAATGGGTCGATGGCTTGCTGGGCGTGCGCTTGGCTTGGATGACCGGCTACATCGGTATTCGGGTGACGGCCTTCGCTTGCCTGCTGGTGGCGTTAGCGATGCCACCCATGGAGTTCATCCCTTTCAGTGCCAATGGCGCTGGATTGGCACTCACGCTGTTTGGACTGGGGCTGGTGGCCAGAGATGGCCTGATGCTCGCGCTGGGGTTTTTACTGACGGGCGTGACGTTTACGGTAGTAGTGATGAACCTGATCTAATGCTTTACTAGGCACTTTCGCTATTCGACGTAAATTAAGAAGGAGCTAAGTGCCTACGATGAGCAACTCACCCCATTCGCCGCCACCCCCAAAACCTCCTCACCAGCAATCGGTCTGGGAACGACGGGTGGAAACCGCGCTGTGGAACTCGCGCTTTTTGGTCATGCTGGCGGTGGTTCCGAGCTTATTAGGCTCGCTGATGCTGTTTATCGTCGGCACGCTGGATATCCTTAAAGTGGTGGGCGATGTACTGCACTACTACTTGGTGGACGACACCCATAACATCCACGACACCCTGGTGCCCGATATCATTATTGCGGTGGATATCTATCTGATCGCCATCGTGCTGCTGATTTTTGGGCTAGGTGTTTATCGGCTGTTCGTTTCGCGTATCGACCAAGCAGAGATGCGTTACCCCGCACACCCCTTCAACGTTGCCTCGCTGGATCAGTTGAAAGACAAAATCGCCCGTGTGGTGATTTTGGCCGTGATTATCGAATTCTTCCGCGCCGTCGTGGATATCCGCTTCACCACGCCCCTAGAAGCGATTTATTTAGCGCTCTCCGTACTGGCGCTGGCCGCCGCGCTCTACTTGATGAGTTTGGCGCATAAAGGAGAGTAGTCATTAAACAGGAGGAGTGGCGCGCGCCGTTACTCCTCTGCCAATAAATCGGCCACCAGCGCGTTAAGCTGCTGCTGGAACTGGCCACCAGGCGATGGTGGGGTTGGGTCTGAAGTGATCACCACCGTCATCTCCCGCTCGGGAATCACATACAGCGCCTGCCCGCCGTATCCTCTCCCGTAAGCAACGTCTTCACCCGCGAGCGTCGTGATAAACCAGCCAAAGCCGTAGCCATTGCACACGCCAGCATATAAAGCCGTCGTTTTCATGGCGCTACCTGAGAAGAGAGTGGTACGGCTCTGAAAGCCATGCACAGACAAGGTTCCCTCAGCGGAACGCTGACGGACATTACGCAAACCGATAAAAAGCCTGCTACGCTAGGAGAGATTATTGAAGGGAAGCAACCCTTTGATTTCCATGAAACGCAAAAGCAAGGAGTGCCATTATGCGTAACATTATCTATATCATCGGCCTGATCGTTGTTGTTCTGTTTATTCTTTCGCTGTTGGGCCTGCGTTAAGCAGCCTGGGGTCACCATTCCCGTTAGCACGCCAAGCGCCCGCTTTCCCCCAGCGGGCGTTTTTTTAAGCTCTTCGCATTCTGGCGTGACAGCGAAGCAACTCCCGGCAAAGTGCCATGAACATCAGCGCGCCATGGATTCATTGGGCGACTGCCTGGGCAAGCACCGGTGCCGCCATCATCGCGGGCTAAAGCCCCCTCCCACAACAGCAAAGTGGCGGGAGTGAGGCCAGTGGATTCAGGATAGCTTAAGTAGCCACTTTAGCCTGCCTGTGGGAGGCCAATTCATTGGGCGACTGCCTGGGCAA
>NZ_JBSXNH010000018.1:0-20130 GCF_056857535.1 Vreelandella sp. L-25 | reverse complement strand
GTTTTCCTTTTGGTTCATGGTGTTAGGGGTAACAACATGATACCGGCGGGAAAGCCCCCGATCTCGTTGATAGCACTGAAATTTTCAACGCTATTCAGGCAGTTACAGCACCACCTGTGGAAAAGTGGGGAGACGCTAGTCGATTACGGGGGAATGCCTAGCCCCTGGTTTCGTGTATCCGTATAATGCAGGCATTCAACGGCCGCACCAATCGCTGCCCAACCGTTATTTCATTCATCCCTCGTCTCCCCCGACGACCCATAGATGACAGGTACCGATGGCGAAGAAGCTCTTCATCAAAACGCACGGCTGCCAAATGAACGAGTACGACTCCTCGCGTATGGCGGACCTACTCGGCGAATCTCACCAGCTGGAGCTAACCGATAACGAGAAGGAAGCAGATGTGATTCTGCTGAACACCTGCTCGATTCGTGAAAAAGCTCAGGATAAGGTCTACCACCAGTTAGGCCGCTGGAAAAAGCTCAAAGACGCCAATCCGGACCTTGTGATTGGCGTGGGCGGCTGCGTGGCCAGCCAAGAAGGTGAAGCGCTGCGTAAACGCGCTCCTTTCGTAGATATGATTTTTGGCCCGCAAACCCTGCACCGGGTGCCAAAGATGCTCGACGCCCGTGCCAATAATCAAATTGCGGCGGTGGATGTCACCTTCCCCGAAATCGAGAAGTTCGACCACCTGCCGCAACCCAAATCTGATGGTGCCACAGCGTTTGTGTCGATCATGGAAGGCTGCTCTAAGTACTGCACCTTCTGCGTGGTGCCCTACACTCGCGGTGAAGAAGTCTCCCGCCCGTTTGAAGCGGTGATGGATGAAGTCATGCACTTAGCCGACCAGGGCGTGCGTGAAATCAACCTGCTGGGCCAGAACGTGAACGCCTACCGAGGCGACAACGAAGACGGCGACGAGATTGACCTTGCCGAGCTAATCGCCTGCATCGCAGCGGTGGATGGCATCGACCGTATTCGCTTCACCACCTCTCACCCGGTGGAGTTTACGGATAGCTTGGTAGACGCCTATGCGGATATTCCTGAGCTGGTAAGCCACCTGCACCTGCCGGTACAGTCTGGCTCTGACCGTATTCTGAGCGCCATGAAGCGCGGCCACACGGCGGAAGAGTACATCGAGAAGATGGAGCGTATCCGCGCTAATCGCCCGGATATCAGTTTCTCCTCTGACTTTATTGTCGGCTTCCCCGGTGAAACAGAAGAGGATTTCGAAGCCACGATGGACCTGATCCACCGTATCGGTTTCGATCACTCGTTCAGCTTTGTTTACTCGGCGCGCCCCGGCACCCCAGCTTCCGGCTTGCCAGACGACACCCCTGAAAGCGTGAAGAAGCAGCGCTTGGCTATTCTGCAGGAGCGCATCCTTCAGCAGGCCGCTCAGATTAGCCGCCGCATGGTGGGCACTACTCAGCGCATTCTGGTTACCGGGTTTTCTCCGAAAGACCCCGGCCAGCTTTCTGGGCGTACCGAGAACAACCGCGTGGTGAACTTCCGCGCTGCCAATCCTACCGAGTTAATCGGCTACTTTGTCGATGTAGAGATCACCGAAGCGCTGCCCAATTCGCTGCGCGCTGAACTCGCCTCTGCCGAGCGTTATTGATCGCTTGCTTATCGTAGGTAATTGCCCCGGCATCGCCGGGGCAGTAAGCTGAGCTTCACACACATCAACTGACGGGTTTCTTACTCTTGAGCCAGCCATCACCTCAGGCCAATCGCATTATCACCCTAAGCCTTGAACCCAATGACCCGCAGCGTCTCGCTAGCCTCTGCGGCCAACAGGACGAGCATCTAAAGCTGATTGAGAGCCGCCTGGATGTGACGTTACGCAACCGTGGCAACGTATTTCAGCTGGCCGGTGCCGCTAACCGTATTAAAGCGGCGGCTAACGTGCTGGAACACCTTTACCGTGAAACCGCCGCCGACGAGCTATCGGCGGATACCGTGCATCTGTTCCTCCAAGAATCCGGGCTTGAAGCCCTGGAAGAGGAAGACGATGGCGAAGGCGGTAGCGATGAAGTCATCATGCGCACGCCGCGCACTATGATTAAGCCACGCGGGCTGAATCAGCAACGCTACGTGCAGAGCATTCGCGAGCACGATATCAACTTCGGCATTGGGCCAGCGGGTACCGGTAAAACCTACCTGGCCGTGGCCGCTGCGGTAGAAGCGCTCAATCAGCAAGAAGTGCGCCGCATTCTGCTGGTGCGCCCAGCGGTAGAGGCCGGTGAGAAACTCGGCTTCTTGCCGGGCGACCTTGCTCAAAAAATCGACCCCTACCTGCGCCCGCTGTACGACGCGCTGTATGAAATGATCGGTTTTGAGCAGGTGGCGAAGCTGATCGAGCGTCAGGTGATCGAGATTGCTCCACTGGCCTATATGCGTGGCCGTACGCTGAACAACTCCTACATCATTCTGGATGAGAGCCAGAACACCACGCCGGAGCAGATGAAAATGTTCCTGACGCGGATTGGTTTTGGTTCCACCGCCGTGATTACCGGGGATATTACCCAGGTCGACTTACCGCGCGGGCAGCGTTCAGGCCTCTCGCAAGTGCTCGACGTGCTCAAAGATACGCCAGGAATCGGCGTGACCCACTTTGCCGCGAAAGATGTGGTGCGCCACCCGCTGGTTCAGCGCATCATTGAGGCTTACGACGAGTTTGAATCCGAGCAGGAAGTTCAAGAGCGCGCCCGCCGCGAAGCACGCCAGCAAGAGCGTGAAGCGCGTATGCAGGCGTTAGAGCGCAATAGCGAACGTTCGGGAGAAGCCTAACGATGAGCGACATCATAATCGACCGGCAAGCGGCGATTGATGAGCCACTGCTACCCTCGCTTGAACAGCTCACCCATTGGGTGGGCTGTGTCTTTTCTCGCCACCCGGATGATGACCGCCTAGAGCTCACCATTCGTTTTGTGGATGAAGAAGAGAGCCAGGCGCTTAATCGCGACTACCGGGAAAAAGATAAGCCCACCAACGTGCTCTCTTTCCCGTTTGAAAACCCACCCGGCATTACCCTGCCGCTGCTGGGCGACCTGATTATTTGCCATGCCGTAGTCGCCCGTGAAGCCGAAGAGCAGCAGAAGCCGCTGGCCCACCACTATGCCCACATGGTCGTACACGGCACCCTGCACCTGATGGGGTACGACCATATCGAAGAGCAGGAAGCCGAAGAGATGGAGCAGCTAGAACGCGAGCTGCTGGCCACCCTTAATATTCCTGATCCTTATCACGTGTAAGCTGCTACCTTGAGCCAAACGTACGTTTAGGGTGGTGTCTGCTGTCACTCAGTGATAAAACGGTCACTTGAAGCGTGGTCACCCATTCGTGACCGCTTCTCCGTACAATATTTTCCGAACTACCTTTTCCGTAACATTCTGTCCGTAACTGAGAGAGATTTGACGCAATGAGCGAAGACCGATCGAGCAACCCCAATCAAAAATCATGGCTCGAGAAACTCTTTGGCGCCCTTTCCGGAGACAATGACGAACCCAGCTCGCGAGACGAGCTGATGACGTTTTTACGCCACACCGCAGGGAAACTGAAGCTGGATCAAGACGCCATCATGATTATTGAGGGCGCGCTTGAGATCAGCGATCAGCAAGTGCGTGAAATCTTGATCCCACGCTCTCAGGTATCGGCGATTACCCTTGACCAAACCCGGGATGACTACCTACCGTTGATCCAAGAGACCGGCCATTCGCGCTACCCGGTGGTGGGCGAAAACCTGGACGACGTAAAGGGCATCCTGCTGGTCAAAGACCTGCTGCCGCTGCTGTCGCAATCGCAAGAGAGCCGCGATGCGTTCAAGCTGGAAGACGTGCTGCGCCCTGCCATGTTTATTCCTGAGTCAAAGCGTTTGAACACGCTGCTCAAAGAGTTCCGCGAAACCCATAACCATATGGCGATCGTGGTGGATGAGTACGGCGGCACAGCGGGCATCATCACCATTGAAGATATTCTTGAGCAGATTGTCGGGGATATCGAAGATGAGCATGATACCGATGAAGAGGACGATATCCGCACGCTGGAGAACGGCCACTTCGCGATTCGCGCCCTCACCCCGATTGAAGATTTCAACGAGCGCTTTGGCACCGAATTCTCTGATGACGAATTCGATACGGTGGGCGGCCTTGTGATGCAGCAGTTTGGACATCTGCCAGGCCGAGGCGAGCACACCAGCTTAGGCGGCTGGCGGTTTGTGATTCTGAACGCCGATAACCGCCGGATACGTCTACTTGAGGCCTATCGCGATAGCGAACCTACGGAAGACGAAAGCCAAGACGACTAGCCTGTCGCCCTCACCTTGCCTACCTCACACTGTTGATAGGATATCGTTATGGGGTTCACACCCACGTTGACGTTTCAGCTGCTAGCCGCCTTAGTGGCTGGCGGCTTTACCACGCTTACCGCTTCCCCGTTTGAGCTTTGGTGGCTTGGCCCTGTGGCCATTGGCCTGCTGTATGTCGGGCTGCATACCTTAAGCCCTGGCCAAGCCGCGTTAAAAGGCTGGCTGTATGGCGTGGCGCTGTTTGCTAGCGGCACCTCATGGGTTTACGTATCGATTCACGACTACGGCTACACCGGTGTGCCGCTCGCGGTCTTTTTAACCGCGCTGTTTGTGAGCGTGCTGGCGCTGTTCTTTGCGGGCACGTTCTGGCTCTACCGCCGCTTCATCGGCCCCCGCTGGGCGCTGCTCACCTTTGCTGGTGCGTGGGTGCTGGGCGAGGTGCTGCGCACTTACTTGTTCACCGGCTTTCCCTGGCTGTTGGTGGGGTCCAGCTACGTGGATTCTCCGCTGGCCAGTTGGGCACCCGTTGGAGGTGTGTACTTACTCTCGCTGCTGGTGGTGCTTACCGGCACGTTAGGGGCGGAACTGCTGCGCCGCCAGTGGTGGGCAGCGCTACCGCTGGCCGCTATCTGGCTAGCTCCTGTCGTACTGCCAAGCCAGTGGACAACGCCGGTAAGCGAACCCACTCGCGTCGCGCTGCTGCAGGGCAACCTGCCCCAGCTGTTAAAATGGACGCCTGAAGGCCAGCGCACCGCTGCGAATATTTACAGCGACTTAACCCGCGAAGTGGCGGATGAAGCGGATCTGATCTTATGGCCTGAAACCGCGCTACCTATGATTGACAACCAGGCGCGCCCGGTGCTGGAGCGCGTGCAGGCCAACCTGCCGCCAGAAGCCGCCCTGTTGACCGGCATCGTTCAGCTAGATGAGAATAACCGCTACTTTAACAGCGTGATTGGCGTAGGCGACGTGGAAGGCAGCTACCAGAAAGAGCACCTGGTGCCGTTTGGGGAGTACCTGCCGCTAGAGAGCCTGCTGCGCGGGACCATCGACTTCTTTGACCTGCCGATGTCCAGCTTTAGCAAAGGTGCATCGGAGCAGGTGCCGATGCAAGCAGCAGGAGTGGCGATCGGTAACGCCATTTGCTACGAAATCATCTACCCACAGCTCGTCGCACAGCGGGCCGCCGATAGCGGCGTGATCGTGACGGTTTCCAACGACACTTGGTTTGGTGCCTCCATTGGCCCGCACCAGCACCTGCAAATGGCCCGCCTGCGTGCGCTGGAAAATGGCCGCTACGTAGTTCGCGCTACCAGCAACGGCATCACCGCCATTATTAACCCTCGTGGCGAACTGGTAGACCGCGCCCCACAGTTTGAAACCACCTACCTCACGGGCGAGTTCTACGCCATGGAAGGGCTCACCCCGTTTACCCGCATGGGCAGCCTGCCCATCTGGCTACTCGCTGGGCTGTTCCTGCTGCCGGGGTTTGTGCGTCGGCGTTGATGTCAACAGCACCTCGGCCATGAAAAAGCCCCCTGCCACATTCGTGGCAGGGGGCTTCGTTTTAGGCGGCTTCTTAAAAAGCCGTCTGCTAAGCGCCGGATTAAGTGCTGCTGGGGATTTCCCCTAGCACCTCGGGAATCGTCATCCGCACATAGCGGCCCGGCGCGGGTTCGATCACTGTTAGCCCCCCTTCCCCAGGCTGGCGGGCAGGTACCATTTTCTTCGGGTCTGTATCCACGTAGCCGTTGTCGGTCATCCACGCTTGCCAATGGGGCCACCAGGAGCCTTCGTTAAACGTGGCGCCTTCCATCCACTCCTCGTGGGTCTCGGGCAGCGTGTCGTTGGTCCAGTAGCCGTACTTGTTTTTATGGGGCGGGTTCACGATACCGGCAATATGCCCAGAGCCGCCCAGCACGAAGGTTACCGGGCCTTTGGGTAGCAGCGCACCGTAGTAGGTACTGTTCCACTTGGCGATATGGTCTTCTTTGGTGGAGACAAAGTAGCTGGGGGTTGAGACTTTGCGCAGGTCGATTTTGACCCCGTCTAGCTCGATACCAGCGGGCTCTACCAAGCGGTTTTCCAGATACATATGGCGCAGGTACCAAGCGTGGGTGCCTGCCGTCAGGTTGGTGCCATCAGTATTCCAGTAGAGCAAATCGAAGGCGGCGGGAGTCTCGCCCTTCAGGTAGTTATTGATATAGAACGACCAGAACAGATCATTTTCCCGCAGCAGGTTGAAGGTGTAGGCCATGGAGCGGCCATCCAGGTAGCCCTTCATCTGCATGGTTTGCTCAATACCCTGCACCACGCGCTCGTTCAGGAACACGCCGATATCGCCCGGATCGCGGAAGTCCTGCAGCGTGGCCATGTAAGTGACCGACTTCACCTTGCGGCCACGGCGCGTGCTGGTGAGATACGCCACGGTGGAGGCGGTCAGCGTGCCGCCTACGCAGTAGCTCAGCAGGTTGACTGACTTCTCGCCGCAGGCCTGCTCAATCGCTTCCATCGCACTGATGGGGCCCATCTGCATATAGTCGGCCCAGGTAATATCGCGCTGTTCGGGGCCAGGGTTACGCCAGGAGATCAGAAATACCGTGTGGCCTTGATCCACCAACCACTTCACCAGCGAGTTATCTTGCCGCAGGTCCAGAATGTAGTACTTATTGATCCAGGGCGGCACAATCAGCAGCGGTGTTTTAAAGGTGTTTTCGGTGGTTGGCGTGTACTGAATCAGCTGAATCAGCTCGTTTTCATACACCACAGAGCCAGGCGTTACCGCAATGTTCTCGCCCACGCCAAAGGCGCTGCGGTCGGTCATGCGTACGTTGATGCCTTCCGCTGAGTTGGCTAAATCTTCCCGTAGCCGAGTGAGGCCATCGACGAGATTCTGCCCCTTGGTTTCCAGGGTGCGGCGCATCACTTCTGGGTTGGTGGAGACGAAGTTGGTAGGCGACATCGCATTCACCAACTGGCGCGCGTAGAACGTTAAGTTGCGCTTGAGGGTAGGGTCTACATCCAGGTCGTTAATCAGCTCTTCGACCACCTGCGAAAACAGCAAATACTGCTGCATGATCGCCATGTAGTAGGGGTCTGTAGTCCAGGCCTCATCTTTAAAACGGCGGTCGTTCTTGGGCGGCGTTACTAGGGGGGCCACCTGCTCACCGGCCATGGTGCGTACACCCTGCTGCCACAGCAACCACTGGTCTTGCATCAAGCGCGACTGGGTTTGCCACAGCAAATTCGGGTTACTCATCAGCGAACGAGCAGCGGCTTCAAAGCTTTCGCGCATGTCGCTATAAACGGAGTCAGCGGCTTCGCTGGGCGCCATACGTGACAGCAGGTCCTCTAGCAGACCTTTGTACTGTTCACTTATGTCGTCAAGCTGTGCCTTCCATGCCTCCATATCTTGCTGGGACAACGGTTGAGACGGCATTTTCCACCCTGACTGCATACGACTTTCCCCCTCACCAACTGAGCAATGGTTGCCCTGGCAACACGCTTAAGAACGCTGTAAAAGACCGCGGCGCCTCAAAGGCGCCGCGGACACTACTGACGATTAGCTTTTACGAGACGACTGGCTTGAGGCCTTCGCGGGCTGTTCACCCTTGGCGGTAGCGCTCACTTGTTCGCTCATTTTTTGTCCGGCTTCGCTAAACAGCTTTTCCATTTCAGATTTGAACTGCAGGCTCATCTCGCTCATCACCCGCGCGTCTTCCTGCATCTGCTGAGAAAGCTCGTTCATCATTTCCGCTTGCTTGGTACCGAAATCGCGCAGGCTCTCGGCATCATTAATTTCTGTCGCGCTGCGGATGCGCTCGGTGCCCATCTGGCTGTAGCGTTTCATCGCTTCCAGCTGGTACTGGGTCATTTTTTCCATGTTATTGAGCATCAGCGAGTTCATCTTGCGCATCGGCTCAAACATCTGGCGAGTTTGGGCGTTAAAGGCGTCCATCATTTTGTCTTGCATTGTGGTTGCTCCTGTCTCTCATTCCTTGGCATGAGCCTGGAGTGGCTCATCACATCGCAAATTGCTGCACTGCAAAAAGAGTAATGCTTAGCATGCTGCTTTGCAACAAGGAGCTTCCTGCGGCCCCTCTGCATACCCTACAGCCGCCTCTGACTCAGCCTCACAGTGCCACGTATTTGATAGCGCCTTTATCGCCTACTCTTTGGCGCGAGAGCGAGAAGAGGCCGTGGCTTTCGCCTTGGTACTTTTCTCGTTTGCCGCTGACGATGGTTCGCTATCTTGGGTGCCGTTACTGGCACCACCCGTATGGGCACTACCGGCCTGACGCAGCATATCCAGCATCATTTGCTGATAGGTGCCAAAGTTAGCCAGCCCCTGTGAAAGCCCCTGCTGCATCATGGGTTGCTGCAGGAAAGGGCGCATTAAGCTCATGGGGTCATAACCTTCTACCCCTGATTCCATCTGCCGCTGAATATTATCCAGCAGGCTCTGCTGGAACGCCTCTACATCCGGCAACCCTAGCGACTGCCGAAACTCATCCGGCGTCAGGTCAAACTCAACGTTAATTTTCATAGGCGACTCCTTAACCGTCTTCCTTGAGTGTAGCAGCGAACCACTCAGCACACCTTGGCGTTATCGCTGACCTAATCGCGGTGTATCAACGCTAACATCAGCGTTTTGGCCCCGGTGGCGCAGCCAATGATCCAACAGCGTAATCGCCATCATGGCTTCGGCAATGGGCGTCGCTCGAATGCCCACACAAGGGTCGTGACGCCCTTTGGTAATCACTTCGACTGGTTCACCATGGACATCAATGGAGCGGCCCGGCGTGGTAATGCTGGAGGTAGGTTTCAGTGCCAACCGAGCCACAATGGGCTGCCCGCTGGAAATACCACCCAGCACGCCGCCCGCGTGGTTGGAGAGAAAGCCTTCCGGTGTCATCTCGTCGCGGTGTTCGCTGCCGCGCTGAGCAATACAGCCAAAGCCCGCGCCAATCTCGATCCCTTTTACCGCATTAATGCTCATCAAACCGTGCGCTAGGTCAGCATCCAGACGGTCGAAGACTGGCTCGCCCAGGCCCACGGGTACGCCATCGGCAATTACGGTAATTTCCGCGCCCACGGAGTCTTGGTCCCGTCGCAGTTGATCCATGTAGCTTTCCAGCTCGGCTACTTTATCGGGGTCGGGGCAGAAGAAGGCGTTCTGGTCGACGGCTTCCCAGGTTTTGAAGTCGATCTTGATCGGGCCAAGCTGGCTCATATAGCCGCGAATTTGAATGCCCTGTGCCGCCAGCACCTTTTTGGCAATGGCACCCGCCGCCACGCGCATGGCGGTTTCGCGGGCGCTGGAACGGCCGCCCCCCCGGTAGTCCCGGTGGCCATACTTGTGGTGGTAGGTGTAGTCCGCGTGGGCAGGACGGAACTGGTCTTTGATCTTGGAGTAATCTTTCGAGCGCTGGTCGGTATTCTCAATCAATAAGCCAATCGAGGTACCGGTGGTTTTGCCTTCAAACACGCCGGAAAGAATGCGCACCTGATCCGGCTCTTTGCGCTGGGTGGTATGGCGCGAGCTGCCGGGGCGGCGACGGTCTAAATCGCCCTGCAGGTCCTCTTCGCTAATCGCAATGCCAGGAGGGCAACCATCCACAATGGCCCCTAATGCGGGGCCGTGGCTTTCGCCAAAAGTGGTGACGGTAAACAGTTTGCCAAACGTATTGCCAGACATGGGCGTTAATTCCTCACGCAAAAGACGCCGCATGGGCGTCGAGTTCAGCGGCGTTCAGGGCAAACACGCCCTGGCCGCCACGCTCGAATTCAAGCCAGATAAAGGGCACCTCGGGGAAGGCAGCCTCCACATGGCGGTCAGAGTTGCCAACTTCAACAATCAGCCAGCCCTCTGAAGTTAGGTGCTCGCGGGCCTCGCGCAGAATACGCCGCACGATATCAAGACCGTCGCTGCCCGCGCCCAGCGCCAGGGCTGGCTCATGGCGAAATTCGGCGGGCATCGTGGCTAAGTCGCGCTCATCCACATAGGGCGGGTTGGAAACGATCAGGTCAAAGCGCTGCCCTTCCAGGCCGTCGAACACGTCCGATTCCACGGCGCGCACGCGGTCGCCGACATCGTGGCGGGTAATATTTTGCCGTGCCACGGCCAAGGCATCCTGGCTGATATCCGCCAGGGCCACTTCGCAGGTCGGCAGCACCAGCGCCGTGGCGATGCCAATGCAGCCGGAGCCGGTGCATAAATCCAGCACGCGGGCGGGTGGTTCTTCTGGAAACCAGGCCGCAAAGCCATCTTCGATCAGCTCGGCAATCGGCGAGCGGGGAATCAGCACGCGCTCATCCACGTTAAACGGGTAGCCTGCAAAGAAGGCCTCTCCCAGTAGATAAGGCAACGGGCGGCGCGTGGTGACACGCTCCCGGGCTAAGCGAATAATCCGCTCGCGCTCAACTGGCAGCAGCCGCGCATCCAGCACGGCGGGGTCGACGTTCCAAGGCAGGTGCAGCGCGCCTAAGCAGAGCGCGACCGCCTCATCCCAGGGTGACTGCGTGCCGTGCCCATAGTGCAACCCCGCCAGATAGAATTCGCTGGATACCCAGCGCAAATAGTCCCGCAGTGTGTAAAGATCGCTTATCAGCGCCGTATCAGGCAGTGATAGCGTTGAGGGGGAGGACTCATCAGAGAGGTGCGTGGTCACAAGGGCTCCTGGCGTCAAAAGTTCGTTGGGGGATTGTACCTTTGACGCTGCCCGGTTCACAGCAGCGCCAAGCTCGCTATACTGTCTCGCCTTAGCGTTTTTTATCTACCGCCCCTTTTTTCACCACTTTAGTTGATTCGAGCCGACCATGACGCGACACCTGCCCAACGATGACGATATCAGTGCCTTTCGCCAAGCGCTGCAGGCGGCAGGCGTACGCCGTATTGCCACCAACCAAGCCGACCCCGGTAAGCCCAAACGCCAGTCAGACGCCAGCGAAGCGCGCCGCCGAGCGGCGGTAGAGAGCAATACACTGCAAACCAGCGGGCGCACGTCTGATGGTCGGGTGGAAGCCGTACGGCCATCAGAGTATTTAGAGTTCAGCGTGCCCGACCTGCCCTGGCGCACGTTTAGCCAGTTGAAGCGCGGCCAATTGGCCTGGCAGGCAGGGCTAGACCTTCACGGCTATACCCTGGAAGAGGCGCGGTTAGAGCTAGAGAGCTTTCTTCGCGATGCCGCAGGCCAAGGGCTGCGCTGTGTGCTGGTGGTGCATGGCAAAGCCTGGGGCACCACCTCTGATTTCCCGGTACTGAAAAGCCATACCAATGCGTGGCTGCGCGAGTGGCCCGGCGTGCTGGCGTTCTGCTCTGCCACGGATATCGATGGCGGCACCGGGGCGATGTATATTTTGCTGCGCAAACGCGGGCAGTAATTCATGTTGTTTATTTAGTAGCGTCAGAGGCAATGCTAGGCATGCGCCGCTCCAAGGCTTCATCGGCCAAGTGGCGGCCTAAGCGGATGAGCTCCTTCGCCCGGTGAAACTCGTAGGTGCTGCATACCGTTTTAGGAATTTCGATCAGCACGTCCGGTGGGTAGCCGGCTACCTTATATTTCGCCAGCGCTGCCTGGGTAATATCAAACGATTCCAGAATCATATCCAGCTTGCCCCACTCGCGCTTGCCGCGCAGGTCTACTGTTTCATCGTCGTCGCTCTCTTCACTGCTGCCGCCTAGGCCACCCCATAGCCGCCGCGTGGTCGCGCGCACCTCCTCCATCCAGCCGCCAATATTGGCGTCGCGGTCCCGCTCCAGGGCGGTGCGGCTGTCGCTACTCTCTTCTTGTGGCAGCAGCTCCTCCAGCGTGACCGACTGCGGGCTGTGAGCGGTGACGTTCACCGCCACCACGAAATCCGCCTCATGGGCAGCCAACACTGGCATCATTGGCAGCGGGTTGAGTAACCCGCCATCCACCAGTACCTGTTCGCCAATGTGCACGGGGGTAATCACCCCTGGCACCGCAATCGAGGCGCGAATGGCGCGTAGCAGCGGGCCGTTTTGAAACCATACTTCCCGCTGGCGCACGAGGTCGGTGGCCACGGTGGTCACTGGAATGGGCAGGTCTTCAATCAGCCGGTCGCCCACTAGCTCCTCCAGCTTGCTCATCACTTTGTTGGCACGCATCGCCCCCATGGGGCTCCAGGTCACATCGACCAGCTTGAGCACGTCCAAGTAATCAAGGTTACACACCCACTCCCGGTACTCCGGCAGCTTGGCCGAGGCGTAAATGCCGCCGATCAGCGCTCCCATGGAGCATCCGGCAATCGAAATAATCTCGAAACCACGCGCCTCCAGCGCTTCAATCACGCCAATATGCGCATAGCCCCTAGCACCGCCGCTACCGAGCACCAGCGCTACTTTATTGCCACCGCCCGGCGTCCTCCCCGTTAATTGGCTGACCACGTTCTGCCCCTCCTTTGTGGCATGGCGTCTCATACGCACGCGCTTTTCTTTTGATGCGACGTTAACTGGCCGTGCAGCCTTCTAAGCAAATCACCTCGGCCACACGCTCAACGGCCTGTGGTTCCAAATGCAGATGGTGGCCACCTGCCAGCACGTGCCGGGTGAGTCGCGGCACCGCCTGCCTTGCTTGGGCTGCCCAGGCGCGCTCGCCTAAAATACCGCGCTCACCTTCTATCAATAGCACCGGCGCCTGGATTTCGGCCAAAACGGCCAGCACCTGCTGCGGCGTAAAGCGCACCAGCGAGGGCTTTAGCAGGCGGCTATCAGTGCGCATTTGTACTTTGCCATCGGCGGTGGCCTGGGTGTTGCGCTCGACCAGCGGCGTGGCGGTGATGCTATCTAGTGGCGTGACGCCCCCCGCCACACGCGCCGCCACGGCGCTCTCAATATCCGGGTAACGAGGCGCGCGGGAAGGCGGGCGCCGATGAGCGATTAAGCCTTTGCGCAGTTGGCTGGGCGTCTCTTGTGCCGGTGTATTCAGCGCACCTAACCCGTCAATCAGAATTAACCGGGCGACTTTTTCCGGTAACGACGCCGCCAGCAGGCAAGAAACGGCCGCCCCCATGGAGTGGGCAAGCAGCGTGGCTTGTTCAATGCCGAGCGTTTCCATGGCATCCAGCACGTCGTGGGTGTAATCCCAGAGCGCGTAGTCGCTGCCAGCGGGGGCATGAGCGGAGTGCCCGTGGCCTCGAAAATCGATCGCCACGATGCGAATGCCCAGCGCGCTCACCAAGCGTGGGGCCAAGCGTGTAAAGCTGGCGGCGTTATCCAGCCAACCATGCAGCGCCAGCCAGGTGGGTGCGTCGTACTGCCCCCAGCTCAATGCCGCCAACCGCCCACCGGCCAACGAAAGCGGCTGAGGCGCCGCGCCTACTCGGGAAGCGTCGTTCATAAAAGTGGGTCTCACTGCGAAAATCTGGCGCGTCAGGTGACGCTCGTAAATGTGAACATTACGATGCACATAGTATGGTGCAAACGTTACCATGCTCGACGCAGCGCTTGTGCTGCTTTTACACGGCCATGGGCCACGACGCTGTTCATTTTTGATGGAGATTGCCATGAAACCTCGCCGCGATACCCGCGCCCGTAACCTTGTGTTCTTTATTACTGTCGTGAGCGCCCTAGTCGTGGGGCTATGGTTAGCCCGCTGAGGGCAGTGCTTGCAATTTCTCCCCCATGAATAAATACTGTTTAAATATACTGTACATAAACACACTATTTATTCATGAGGATGCCGACGATGCCGTCTCAACCCATCCATCTTGCAACAACCGTGGTTGCGACAGCCTTGCCGTTAACTTCTCAGCCGCTGCCTTTTCCTCTGCTCACAGGCCGTGCAGGCTTTAGCGGCTTTCCCTCTCCTGCCCAAGATTACGAGCCGCGCACTCTCGACCTCAATGCGCGGCTGATCAAGCACCCTACCCAAACGTTTTACCTCTCCGCGACAGGGGACAGCATGGAGGGTTGGGGCATCTTTGACGGTGATTTACTGGTCGTCGACCGCAGCGTCACGCCGCGCCTAGGGCATATTTTGGTCGCCATGCTGGATGAAGAAGTGCTGATCAAACGCTATGCGCTGCATCGCGGCACGCCGCACCTCTGCTCGGCCCACCCCCACTATCCGCCGCTGCCCCTGGAAGGTACCGACTGCCAGCTATGGGGCGTGGTGCGCGCGGTGATTCACGAGTATCTGCCATGATCGGGCTGGTGGATGCCAATAATTTTTACGTTTCCTGTGAGCGGGTGTTCAATCCGACGTTGGAAGGCAAACCCGTTGGTGTGATGTCGAATAACGACGGCTGCGTGATTGCCCGCTCAGCAGAGATGAAAGCCATGGAGATCTCCATGGGCACGCCCGCATACCAGTTAGAGGGGCTACGCCGCCGCGGGGTAATCCACCTGCTCTCTTCTAACTACGAGCTGTACGGCGATATGTCAGCGAGGCTTGCCCAGCTGCTGCGCGATACGTGCCCCGAAGTGGCCCCCTACTCGATTGATGAGATGTTTATTTATCTGGATGGCCTCAGTGACACCCAGTGCCAAGCGCTGGGCACAGCACTGCGCCGCCGCATTCGTCGCTATTTGGGGCTTCCGGTGTGTATCGGGCTGGCCCCTACGCATACACTGGCGAAGCTCGCCAATCACCTAGCCAAAAAACAGCCTCACTACGCAGGAGTGTGTTTACTCCACGGTGAAAGCGCTACCACCCAAGCAGTGCTGAAACAGCTGCCGGTAAGCGATGTGTGGGGAGTAGGCAGGCGTCTTGCCGAACGACTAGCGGTCAGCGGCATTCGTACCGCCTGGGATTTGCGGGAGCACGACCCCAAACGGCTACGCAAACGCTTCTCGGTGGTTCTAGCCCGCACCGCCTTAGAGCTGCGCGGTACGCCCTGCCTAGAGTTGAATGCCGTTGAGCAACCCCGCCAGCGTATCATGACCTCACGCTCGTTTGGTAAAACCACCGGCGTAAAAGAGGAGCTTCACGCGGCGCTGCGCCGCCACGCCCAGCGCAGTGCCGAAAAATTGCGCCAGCAGGGCAGCCTGGCCCGCGCGGTGATGCTGTTCTTGAATACCAACCGCCACCGCAAAGATCAACCGCAGCGCTCGCCCAGCGCGATGATTCCACTCGACGCACCTACCGACGATACCCGTATCCTCTTGGAGGCCGTTCGCGAAGGGCTCGACCAGATGTACCTGCCCGGCTTTCAGTTCATGAAAGCGGGCGTGATGCTGCTGGATTTGGTGGATGCGCAGCAGTATCAACTCTCGCTGCTACAGCCTGCCGCCAAAGCACACCCGCACTTGATGAAGGCGGTAGACGAGATTAATCAGAAGATGGGGCAAGGCACGCTGCGCTTTGGGATGACTGACGCCGACGCGCCTTGGCAGCTGCGCTGTGAGCACCGCTCAAGACGCTACACCACTTGTTGGGATGAGTTAATGGAGGCAGGCACTCACCCTGGCGCGATTGCCGCCGCCAGGGTGAAGCGTGAACAGCAGCGCTTAGCGGGCGGAAAGCGCTTGGCGAAGGCGCGGGCTAATGGCTTCGCCCACCACTGCCACCAGGACCAGCAGCGCTAGCAGCACCGGCCAGTGGGCAGCAAAAGAAACTTGGTACAGGCCAAGGGCATCGACAAAAATCACCAAAATACCCAGCGGACTCACGTAGCGCACCATGGCCAGCCACAGCGTATAGGGCAGCGGCGCCAGCCCCAGCTCGTCGCGGAAGGTTTCGCTTTTCAGCACAAAACCGGCCAGTAGTACCATGCCCAGGCCACCCAGCGGCATCATCCAACGGGAGGTGAGGTAGTCCAGCCAATCAAAGAAGTTCTTGCCTGCCAGCGTCCAATCAGCGCCCAGGTTGAACGACAGCATCGCCAGCGTGCTGATCAGCCACAGCACAATACCGGTGGCCCACGAGGCGGATTTACGGCTCATGCCTTTGTTATCGCACAACCAAGAGACCGTTGCTTCCACCATGGAAATTGAGGAGGTTAGTGCGGCCATGGAGAGCATTAAGAAGAACAGCGCTCCGAACAGCGTGCCCAGCGGCATCGCCTGGAACGCTAACGGCAGGCTCATAAACAGTAACCCTGGGCCTTCACCGGGGTCCATGCCGTTGGCAAAAATCACTGGAAAAATTGCTAACCCTGCCATCAGTGCTACCACGGTATCCGCCACGGCCACGCTCAGCGTCGTGCGGCCAATGGAGGCATCTTTAGGCAGATAGCTGCCGTAAGTCAGGATGGCACCCGACGCCAATGAGAGCGTAAAGAAAGCGTGGCCCAAGGCCGCCAACATCCCTTCACTAGAGAGGCTGCCCGCCTTAAACGAGAACAGGAAATCAACCGCGTCGCCGAAACCGCCGGAAAACATGCCGAATCCAATCAGCAACACCAGCATGAGCACCAGCCCCGGCATCATCCAGCTAACGCTTTTCTCGATGCCTTCCTGAACGCCTTTACCGACAATGATCATGGTCAGCAGCGTGACCAGGGTACTCCAGCCACCCAGCGTGATGGGGTTAGCGTTATTGGCACCAAACACGGCCGCCATCTCGTCCACACTGGTGCCCGCCAAGCCGCCGGTGAGCATTTTCCATAAATAGGAGAAGGACCAGCCGGCCACCACGACGTAAAACGATAGCACCATAAAGCCACACAGCATGGCCATCCAGCCAATCAGCGACCACATAGAGGAGCGGCCAGACTCATTCACTACACGGCGAATAGCATCAATGGGGCTACCACGCCCCCGGCGACCAAACGCAATTTCGGTCATCATTACCGGTACGCCCACCGCTAAGATGCACGCTAAATAGACCAGTACGAAGGCACCGCCGCCATACTCCCCAGTGATATAAGGGAATTTCCAAATATTGCCTAGCCCCACCGCCGAACCGGTGGCTGCCAACATAAAGCCCCAGCGGCCCAGCCACTGAATGCGAGGTTGCCCAGAAGACGCCATGACCTTCCACCCTGTCAGAAAAAAGCGCCTATCCTAGTGGATTTTGCTGCGAAAGCCCACGTATCACGGCGTGGCATAGCTTGCTTTTGCCTCGGCATCTAGCCGCTGGGCGGTTTGATCCACTCTGCGCAACCACGCCAACAGCAGCGCTCCGGCCCCTACAAAGCCACCAGCCAGCCATAGGCCCACATAATAATGACCAGAGGCTTCCGCGAGCATGCCGGTGAGCGCAGGGGCCACAATCTGCGCTGCGCCGTAGGCCAACGTCATTTGCCCCATCAAGCGAGCGGGGCTGGCGGGGTACAGCCTACCCGCCATGGTCAGCACTAAACTGACGCAGCCCAGGAACGTGCCGCCGTAGAGCACTGCGCTAATCAATACGCCCGGCAGCGTTGGGCTGATCGCAGGCAGCACAATGCCGACTACCTGCACCAGCATGGCCACAATTAGCGCGCCTAAGTAACCAATCCGCCGCGCGATTAAATCCCACAGCATCACGGCGGGTGCTGCGGCCAACCCCACCAACGCAAAGGCCCAGTTCCCGGCCCCGGCCAGCAGCGGTTCGCGCTCCACAATCGCGACCAAAAACGTTGCGCTGATCACATAGCCATAGCCCGCACAAAAGTAGGCGGGCAGCATAAGACGCATAAAGGTGCGGCTAGGCGGCGTTGCAGGTGCTTGATGACTGGCAGCGCTGCCTACCACCGGTTTTACCGGGCGCGGTAACCAGCGCCAGGCAGGCACCAGCAGCACCGCCCCCAACGCGCTAAAGCCCCACCACTGGGCTTGCCAGTTCATTGCCAGCGCCAGCATCAATTCTACGGCTAAAGCCGCCACCACAATGCCAATGCCGACACCTGCAAAGTGGATGCCCAGCTCGCCCCGCTGACGGTGCTGAATCAGCCAGTGCAAAATCAGCCCTGACGCCAACAGCATCGAGCCACTGCTGGAAAGCCCCGCCAAAAAGCGCAGCCCCGCCCATACCCAAAAGTGTTCGGTCAGCGCCATACCGGCGGTGGTTAATACGGCCAGCACTAAGCCAATGCGAAACAGCGTGTCTTTGAGATAAATCGTGCGAATAGAGGCCGCGAGCACCGCCCCCAGCATATAGCCTGCGTAGTTGAGCGCCGCCAGCCAGCCGCCGTCGGCGTCGCTAACCCAGCTCTGTTGCTGCATCACCGGCAGTAGCGGCGTATAGGCAAACCGCGCAATGCCGATACATAAAATTTGGCTAAATACCCCCGCCAACAGCACTTTAAAGCGCTGGGCCTGAACGCTTGCAGTAGGCATGGACACTCCCTCGTCGTGACTATTTTTGTTGTGGTAGTGTGGCTTCAATGGATAGCCAGCTATCTTCCATCATACGCGGAAACCAGCGCCGTACTATCGGCTAAACGTGGCATGTGGAAGCAGCGCATTAGTGCTCGGAATCTGGCAGACTAACTCTCACGTTTCACCACCGTCATAAGCGAGTAAGCACGATGAGCGATACTGCAAAACCCTGGACGCAACCGATGCCCGACGCGCAGTTCAAACTGATGCGCGATATTTTGGCGGCCCCCAGCCCTGTTGGCCTGGAAGGCGCGATGACCTACGGCGTGCTGAAGCCCTACTTCGAGAGCTTCGCTCCCAGCGACTGGCATTTGCACCAGTTTAAAGGCAATGCGGGCGTGGTGCTGGATACCCACCCAGGCCGCGATGATATGTTCAAGCTGATGATCATCGGCCATGCGGACAAAATCCGCATGCAGGTTCGCTCGATTGGTGAAGATGGCAAGATTTGGATCAACACCGACTCCTTCCTGCCCGGCGTATTGATCGGCCATGAAGTCACGCTGTTCAGCGAAGACCCGGAAGCCCCCGGCAGCTACCGCAGCATTAAAGGCGGCACGGTGGAAGCGCTGGGTGCTATCCACTTTTCTGACCCCGCCCAGCGCGATGGCAGCAAAGGCATTAAGAAAGAGCAGATCTATCTCGATCTGCAGATTCACGGCGAGAACAAGAAGCAGCAGGTGCTGAACCTGGGCGTGCGGCCGGGCGATTCGATTATCTTCAACCGCCCCATTCGCCCTGGCTTTAGCCCGAACACCTTCTACGGCGCGTATCTGGATAACGGCCTGGGATGCTTTGTGACGGCGGAAGTCGCACGCTTGATCGCCGAAGCAGGCGGTACCGAAAAAGTGCGGGTGATGTTTGCCATTGCCAGCTACGAAGAGATTGGCCGCTTCGGCAGCCGCGTGCTGGCCGGCGAACTCAAGCCCGATGCGCTGATTGGCGTGGATGTAAATCACGACTACGTCGCCGCCCCTGGCATTGGCGACAAGCGCATGCAATCGCTGGAGATGGGCAAAGGCTTTACGCTGTCGGTGGGTTCTATTGCCAGCGAGCAGCTCAACCGCATCATCGCCAGCGCCGCGAAAACGCAGGACATCCCCATGCAGCGAGACATTGTGGGTGTAGATACCGGCACCGACGGCATGGCGGGCGTGCTGGCCTCCATCGACAGCGCAGCAACCTCCATGGGTTTCCCGATCCGCAACATGCACACCATTTCGGAAACCGGCAATACTCAGGACGTGCTGGCCGCTATTCATGCGCTGCACCACACCATTCAAGCGCTGGATGCCGTGCCGGATCTCAAACGGGAGTTCTTGGATAACCACCCCCGTTTAGACCAAGCCAGCCCACTTGCCCACCAAGGCAGCACCAAGCCCGAAAGCGACGAAGAAGCCTCCGCTTAAACGGATCGAGTAGGAGGGGGAGTCGCCTCCCCCGTCCTCTCACACCACCGGGCAAACGGATCCGTACCACGGCGGTTCCTGTCCCCCATTATCGGGCTGAGCTTCGTTCCGCTGAATTCGCTCGCCTGTGTGCTCTGAGCGCT
>NZ_JBSXNH010000017.1:0-20104 GCF_056857535.1 Vreelandella sp. L-25 | reverse complement strand
TCGGGGTTGTGCTTGAGGTAGTCATTCCACAGCACCTCGGCAATATCAGCCATACCCATGGGGGCGCCAGGGTGGCCGGATTTGGCCTTCTGAACAGCATCCATGGAAAGGGCGCGAATGGCATTGGCCAGCTCAAAACGGGACGGCATGGGGGTGCTCCTCGCCTGAAAACGGAAAGAATAAAGGTGCTATTGTCGCTGACTTCCCCGGCGGCGGCAAATTCTCAGGGGCACGTTGTGGGAAGAACTTGCAACAGCGTGTAGACTCTGGCTCCCGAAGTGGTGGTGAAAGTGATGGTGCCGCTTCTTTATACGGGCAGGGAACTTCCTGCCATGATTTCCTGCTGATGCTGCGGTCATAACAGAGCAGCCGTCATACAGAGGGTCGAGTGCGCGATGAGCGAATATTCCCTGTTTACCTCCGAGTCCGTTTCCGAAGGCCATCCCGATAAGATTGCCGACCAGATTTCAGACGCGGTGTTAGATGCCATTATCGCCCGGGATAAACAGGCCCGCGTTGCCTGTGAAACGATGGTGAAGACGGGCGTTGCCATTATTGCCGGTGAGATCACCACCTCCGCGTGGGTGGATCTAGAGACGCTGGTGCGTGATGTGATTACCGATATCGGCTACACCTCTTCTCAGGTGGGCTTCGACGGTGCCACGTGCGGCGTCATCAACCTGATTGGCAAGCAGAGTGTCGATATTGCTCAGGGCGTTGATCGTACCAAGCCGGAAGATCAAGGCGCGGGCGACCAGGGCCTGATGTTTGGCTACGCCACGAACGAAACCGGTTCGTTCATGCCTGCGCCGATCCACTACTCGCACCGTTTGGTCGAGCGTCAGGCGGAGCTGCGTAAAAACGGCCTGTTGCCGTGGCTGCGTCCGGATGCCAAAAGTCAGGTGACTTTCCGCTATAACGCTGAAGGCCAACCGTGTGGCGTGGATGCGATTGTTCTGTCGACTCAGCACGATCCGGAAATCGATCAAGAAGACCTGCGCAAAATGATTAAGCGTGAAGTCATTGAGCAGGTGATTCCCGCTGAGTGGTTGGATGCCAACACCCAATACCACATCAACCCGACCGGCAAGTTCGTGATTGGCGGCCCGGTGGGCGACTGTGGCCTGACCGGTCGTAAGATCATCGTCGATACCTACGGCGGCATGGCGCGCCACGGTGGCGGCGCGTTCTCGGGCAAAGATCCGTCGAAAGTAGACCGCAGCGCCGCGTACGCTGGCCGCTATGTGGCGAAAAACGTCGTAGCAGCGGGCTTGGCGGACAAGTGCGAGATTCAGGTCTCCTACGCCATTGGCGTGGCCGAGCCGACCTCGGTGTCTATCGACACCTTCGGTACTGGCAAAATCGACGACGCTAAAATCGTTGATCTGGTGCGGGAGCACTTCGATCTGCGCCCCTACGCGATCACCAAGATGCTGGATCTACTGCACCCGATGTACCGTCTGACGGCGGCTTATGGCCACTTTGGCCGCGAGCCGTTCGAGCACAGCTACAGCTGGGTAGACGACAAAGGCGAAACGCACACCGAGACGTTTACAGCCTTCCCGTGGGAAAAAACTGACAAAGCAGACGCGCTGCGTCAGGCCGCTGGCCTATAAGCTTCCCGCAAGCGCAATGAGCGTCATGGGTTAGCGAAAAGCGCCCCTTGGTTCACGCCAGGGGGCGCTTTTTTTATGGGTCGAAAACGGCTCCGAGAGCGGCTTGCCGCGCATTGCATCTCTGTCAGTTTCATATAAGTTAATTTTAATAAGGGCTGAAAAATTTCCCGTTTACCACGTGAGGATGCGTATGTCGGGTCGGCGAATAACAGGAATGGCGAACCTAGCGGCAGCTTGGTTAATGAGTGTCACTTTTTCCGCACAGGCAGACACCTGCCCCGACTGGCCCGCCGAGCGGCTGGCGCTGGAAACCCAGGCGCTAGCTGAACATATCGAAGTGTGGGATCGCGCTTACCATGATAATGGCGAATCGCTGATTGCTGATGAGCTGTACGATCAGGCGTTGGCACGGTTGGAAAACTGGCAAGCTTGCTTGGATTCCCCGACTCCCCACCGGCCGCTTACCCGAGTGACCAGCAGCGACGATACCCGCACGCATCCGGCCGCTCAAACCGGACTCACTAAAGCCGATGAAGAAGGTATTCGACGCTTTACCAGCCGCCGCGAAGACCTATGGATTCAACCCAAGGTGGATGGCGTGGCGGTGACGCTGCGTTACCAGGGCGGGGAGCTCGTCGAGGCGGTTAGCCGTGGAGACGGCGAGCGGGGGCAGGATTGGACGGCGCGGGTTCAGCAGCTGCCCGGTGTGCCCGTTACGCTTCCTGAGCCCGTCTCTGCGGTGCTGCAGGGCGAGCTTTACTGGCGGCTGGATAATCACGTGCAGGCACGCCAGCCAGATTCGGGTGCCCGAGGTGCCGTGGCCGGTGCCATGGCGCAGCGCGACCCAAGCCAAGAGACGCTGAATCGCATCGGATTATTCGTATGGGATTGGCCGGATGGCCCGACGCAGATGACCGAACGGCTGGCACAACTGACGGCGCTGGGTTTCGATACGGCCGATTACACCCACTCGATCAGCGGCCAGGAGGCGGCCGCCGAGTGGCGCGAGCGGTGGTTCAACGGCCCGCTGCCGTTTGCCACCGACGGTGTGGTGTTAAAACAGGCTGATCGCCCTAGCGTGCGTAGCTGGTCGTCATCGCCCCCTGAGTGGGCGGTAGCATGGAAGTATCCGTCTCAGCAGGCGCTAGCCCAGGTGCGCGGGGTGGAGTTTCGGGTGGGGCGAACCGGGCGCGTAACGCCGCTGCTATGGCTCTACCCGGTAACTCTGGAAGGGCGGCGCATCAGTCGCGTGTCGCTGGGCTCATTGGAGCGCTGGCAGGCGTGGGACGTGCGACCAGGTGACCAAGTGGCGGTGACGCTGGCGGGCCTGACGATTCCTCAGGTAGACAGCGTGGTGTGGCAAACACGTGAAAGAGCCGCCCTAAGCGCCCCGCCGCCCGAGCGTTACCATCTGTTGAGCTGCTTTACGCTAACGCCCGAGCGAACATCAGAATGCAGCGCCCAATTGCTGGCCCGCTTAACCTATCTCAGCGAGCAGCTGGGCATGCGTGGAATTGGCGAAGGCACTTGGCAGGCGCTGATGGAGGCCGGTGTGGTTACGGAACTATTGGGTTGGTTGGCACTAACGCCGGAGCAGCTTCAACAGGCCCACGGTATTGGCGCTACCACCGCCGCAGCGCTGATGGCACAGTTCGACGCGGCGCGCCAAGCGCCCTATGCGACATGGCTGACGGCGCTGGGAATGCCCCCCGGTGGCGACGCTGGGCTGGGTGATTGGTACACCCTCGCGGGCTACTCTCGAACCGATTGGCAAGCCGTGCCTGGCGTTGGCCCGGTGCGCGGCGAAGCGCTCGTTGCCTTCTTCAGCCACCCAGACGTTCAGCGCATGGCCCGCCTGCTGCAGCTGGCGGGCGTCGATGGGTTTTAACCGAGCCCGGTGAGCCGCAGCATCAGCCCCAGATAGAGTGGTATCAACAGCGGTGCCAGCAGCGTGGTGGTGAGTACTGCTAAAGCACCTTTCTGCGGCTGAATGCCTAGCTCCATCGCCACGACCACCACGTTAGAGGCCATGGGCACCACGCCCAATAGCAGCAGTGCCATCGCCAGCTCCGGTGCGAGTGGCGTGAACTGCTGGAGCACCAGCACCGCCCCCAGCATCACCAGCGGCCAGAGCAGATAGCGCAGGCCCACGCAGGTCGCCACAAAGCGTGTATCCCACGCGGCGAGGGTGACCTGGCTTAACGTCATGCCAATAATCATCATGCCCAGCAGGGTATAGGTGGCGGGGAAAACGGCTAACGAACTCATCAGTGACTCAGGCAGCGTGGCGTTGAGTGCGTTTAGCAGCAGTGCTAGGAAAAAGGCATAAATCAGCGGCAGGCGGGCAATTTTGGCGAGGCTCTGGCGTACCGAGAAGTGGCCCCGGGCGCTCAAATAAAACCCCACCGTGAACTCATACAGGTTGATGCCCAGCATGCAGAAGAGGTACAGCGTCACCCCTTCCGGCGGTAGCAGAATCAGCGCGACGGGCAGCCCAAAGTAGCCGGTATTACCGGTGCCAGAAGAGAACGCCAGCAGCGCGCCTTCCTGCGGGCCAAAGCGGTGTTGGGTAGCCCAGCGCACGGCCAGTGCCATGGCGCTGACCAATAGAAACATCGCCAGGGTGAGCACCAAATACTCTAAGGTGGGGCCGCCATTCATCAGCGCGCGAAAAATTGTCAGCGGCGCGATCAGGTACACCAACAAGGTAGCAATCGGGCGCGGGTCTATTTTCAACCGTTGGGCGGCAATAAAGCCCAGTCCCACATACCCTAACAGCATGAGCAGCGGGCCCATTAAAGCGCTGGGTGCTAAGTCCATATCTCCTCCTTGATAGACGCGGTAGTGCCAACATGAGCCGAATTGAAGGTCGACCGTGGAATCTTTCATTAGCCGCTGCGCGGCGAAGCAGCGAGAATACCCTAAATAATGATCACGTTACCGCACTGCGAGGATAAACCATGAGCAGCCAAGAGCATCCGTTAGGTATTAGCTTTGAATTCTTTCCGCCCAACACCGATGCAGGTCGGGAGAAGCTAATTCACGTGCGTGATGAGCTGGCCGCTCGTAAACCGCGTTTCTTCTCGGTCACCTACGGCGCGGGTGGCTCCACTCAGGCGCGCACCCGGGATATCGTGCGCACCGTCAGCCAAAGTGGCATCACCACGGCGCCGCACCTCTCCTGCATCGGCAGCGAAAAGGCCCAACTGCGCGATTTACTGGCACAGTACCGCGAAGAGGGCGTCGATAGCCTAGTGGCCCTGCGCGGTGACATGCCCTCCGGGATGGCCAGTATCGGTGAGCTGCGCTACGCCAATGAATTGGTAGAGTTCATTCGTGACGAGACGGGTGACCACTTCGACATCGCGGTCGCGGCGTATCCGGAATCTCATCCACAGGCCCCCAGCCTCGATAAGGATGTGGAAAACTTTGCCCGCAAGATGCGTGCGGGTGCCAATATGGCGATTACCCAGTACTTCTTTACTGCCGATGCCTATTTCCACTTCGTCGATAAAGCGCGGGCGCTAGGCGTCGAACAGCCGATTATTCCCGGCATCATGCCGATCACCAACTACACCAAGCTGGCGCGGTTTTCCGATGCCTGCGGCGCGGAAATTCCCCGCTGGATTCGCAAGCAGTTAGAAGCCTACGGCGATGACAGCGACGCCATTGCCGCCTTTGGTACCGATGTAGTGACTCGCCTGTGTGAACGCCTGCTGGACGGCGGCGCGCCAGGCCTGCACTTCTACACGCTGAATCAGGCGGCCCCAGTGTTGAAGGTGGTGGATAATCTGAGCTAACGCTGTCGCCTGATGATGATACCGGCCTGCATCTTTGATGCAGGCCGGTTTTTTTATGGTAGTTCTAAAGGTACGAAAAAAAGCCGGAACCTCTCGGTTCCGGCTAGTGCATAGCTTGGCTCTAGTAACGTAACGGTTTACGCAGTGCTTGCCGTTGCCTTGCCTTTGCCACCATGCTGCTTGCGCTGCATGATAAACAGCACCGTACCAATCGCTAAGCCCGCGATGTCGGTGTAGATGCCGCCGTAGATCAAGAACATGGCACCGACCAGCATCACTAAGCGCTGGGGTAAGTTCACCGGACCGAAGAACCACTTCTGAACCATGCCCGAGAGCAACACAATGCCTAGCGTGGCGGTGAGGCCTACGCGCAGGATCTGCGTGGCGGAGCCTTCCATCAGCATCGCCGGGCTGTAGAAGAACATAAACGGCACGATAAACGCCGCCAAGCCAATCTTGAACGACGCCACCGAGGTGCCCATGGGATTATCCCCAGAAATACCGGCGGCTGCGTAAGACGCAAGCGCCACGGGCGGGGTAATGGCTGATACCACGGCGAAGTAAAACACGAAGAAGTGGGCGACGAGTGGTTCGATACCAATGTTGATCAAGCCCGGTGCCACGACCGATGCCGCCACCGCGTATGCCGCCGTGGTGGGCATGCCCATCCCCAGCATGATGCTGATCAGCATCGCAAAGAACAGCGCCAACAGCTGGCTAACGCCCGCCAAGCCCAGCAGCAGCGAAGAGAAACGAGCACCTACACCGGTCAGCGAGATAACGCCGACAATCAAACCTGCACAGGCACAGACGGCGATAATCTGAATCGACATGGTACCGGCAAGCTGAAGCGCTCTCAGAATCGCACGAAGGCCCATTTTGTTAGGGGAGAGCCAGCTCACTACCGCCGCAGAGGCAGTGGCCAGGGTACCGGCACGAATGACCGAGTAACCCATGAACAGCGCCACGATCAAAATGATGATCGGCGCGAACAGGTAGACTTGCTTCACTAGCTTGGAGAACAGCGGAATCTCATCTTTGCGCATGCCGCGCATGCCTTTACGGGCGGCTTCAAAGTCGACCATAAAGTAGATAGAAGCAAAGTAGAGAATGGCGGGGATAATCGCAGCAATAGCGATCTCGGTATAAGGAATACCGGTCACTTCTGCCATGATGAATGCGCCTGCGCCCATGATCGGCGGCATAATTTGGCCACCGGTAGAGGCCGCAGCTTCAATTGCGCCTGCGCTACGGGCCGGGTAGCCCACTTTCTTCATCAGCGGAATGGTCAAAGAGCCTGTCGATACCACATTACCGGCAGACGTACCGTTAATCATCCCCATCAGGCCAGAAGCGAAGATAGCGACTTTCGCGGGGCCGCCGCGAGCACGACCTGCCGCTGCAAAGGCGAAGTTGACGAAGTAATCGCCCACTTTGGAGGCCTGCAAGAAGGCGGCAAAAATGATGAATAGAATGATATAGGTGGACGAGACCGCCGTGGTCGGGCCTAGTATGCCCGCATCGGTATACACCTGACTAAAGAAGCGCTGGACCGATAGACCAGGGTAGCCCAGGAAGCCGGGTAAATAGGGGCCTGCAAAGACGTAGGTCAGAAACACGGCTGAAATGACGACCAGCGCTAAACCTGCCACACGGCGAGTCAGTTCGAGAATCAGCAGCGAGCCCGCAATGGCTGCCCAAGAGATGCCGGGCGGCGCAAACGAGGTGCCGGTAGACATCCGCATGGTGGTGTTGAACGCCATCAGCAGGTAGCCCGCGCTGGCCAGTGCACACACCATGAGCACGAGATCAGCGGCGTTAAAACGGTGGCGCGCCTGGCGGTAGAACCAGGAGAGCACGATGGCAACCGCCGTGGTGGCCATCAGCGGATAGCCAAAGTGCAGCGTCTCCACGGCCGGGTCGATGCGCATGGCACCGCCGTTGATGGCCTGCTGCATCAAGAATACTTGCACCAGCGAGTAAACCGCAGGGATCAACAGCGCATAGCTTACCCATTTCAGCCAAGCCGGAGAGGCTTGCTGGTCATCTTCAGCAAAGCGGGCACCGGCAAACAGCCCGTAACCCAAAATTAACGCACCGGCGATGTGTACGATACGGAACGACCAGGTTTCCATGGGGTACACGTTGAGTGAAAACAGGTGGAAACCTGAATAGGCAATCGCCAGTGCTGCAAAAAGCAGGAACTGCCAGCCAACGAACAGGCGGCGGTTGGGCTCAACAACTTCTTCATCGACGCCATCAGCAATCGATTCTGGCGTTGATGAAGCAGCTAAGGCGTCATCCTTGAGGCCGTTGGGGTCTTGGTTGGTATTGTGACTCATCAGAGGTCACCCTCACAGCAAAAGCAGAGAAAGGGGGCAAGAGCAAACGCTGCCCCGCCCGACAGGGTCGGCAGCGGGGCAGCGCGATGGTGCGTGGAGCTTACTTGATCATGTCGTCAGAGATATCGTAACCGTTCTCTTCGTACCAGCGTGCTGCGCCTGGGTGGAAAGGCAGTACCGTGTTGTGCACGATGTTTTCCGGAATGCTGGTTTCAGCACTGCGGTGTACGTCGCGCATCCGATCATTGTTTTCCATCGTGGCTTTCGTGACTTCATAGATGAAGTCTTCCGGCAGGTCGCAACCGGCAATGGCGAAGTTCCACATGGAAACGGCGCGAGCATCCTCTTCCAGCGTGGTGTAAGTGCTGGCGGGGATGGTGAACTCAGCAACCGGATAGTTGTCCAGCACAGTCGCCAGCTCTTCTTCGGTAAATTCGATGATATTCACGTCGGTTTGGACTTCCAGCTGGCTAACTGCCGGAATCGGGATGCCTGCTGCAAAGGCGACAACGTCCAGCAGACCGTCCTGAAGCTGGCCACCCAGATCCGACCAGCCGCCGTTACGACGCTCGAAGTTCACACCCAGGGTTTCCAGCATGGCCGGGAAGTAGGTGTCAGAGGTAGACGCCGCTGGGCCGAAACCGATGCGCGCACCGTCGGGGATGTCGGAAATAGTTTCAATACCGGAGCTAGAGAGCGCAGCGATAGAGAACGGGGTTTCATACATCGGGAACAGCGCGCAAACGTTGTCCATGACTAGGCCAGGTGCCAGCGGGCTTTCGCCTTTGATGGCATCGGATGCCGGACCCATAGTGGTTAGGCCAAACGCCATATCGCCACTATGTACTAGCGCCAGGTTTTGGGTAGGGCCACCAGTCACTTCGCCGCCGCCTGAAACACCGAGCTCATCGGCGATGAAGTTTGCCCAGCCAGAGCCATAAACGAAGTAGGTGCCGCCTTGACTTGCCGTACCAACAGTAAAGTTAGTGGGCCATTCAGAGCGGTCCGCATGGGCAGTGCCTGCAGCAAGTAACGCGCTGCCTGCGAGCAGAGCGACAGTTTTGGGCATCGTATTGCGCATGGCGAGATTTCCTAAGCTGTTATTGGGATTATCGTCTGGCGCGTGTGGGACACCGCCAGTGCTTTATCATTAAGCAGCTTATATAGAGCGATACTTGTGCCACATATACGATTTAATATAGAAATCAATGCATTAAGAATTTTCTCTTCAACTTTGGTTGAAAAGTAAAAGCCATTAAGTGTCTGGCTTTTCGCACGCTCTAGATAGGGTGGTGTGCGGTTTTTCGCACACTTTTCAAAGGGGGGGCGCCTAGCGATGCAGCCACTGCACCGCTAGAGAGGGGCGTTATTTGTTTTTACCTGGGTCAAGAATGCGAACCGGCTGCACATCCTGGATTTTTTGCTCATCACGCACCTGATTCACTCGTGTAGTGAGCTCGGGGGCCGCTTCGTCTTCAATGGGCAGCTGTTCGAAGAAATCACAGCTCACGCATTCACGGTAGCGGATGCCGTGCTGCTCCCACGCACGAATGCGGTCCATGGCGGCACAGCGGGGGCAGGTCACGCCTGCAATAAAACGCTTAATACTCGACATACATACACTCCCAACGTGCGGCGGCAACGCCGCCGCACCGGATAAAAATAGCCAGCTTAGGCGGCGCGAATACCGCTATGGCGCAGCAGCGGTTCGACGCTAGGTTCGCGGCCTCGGAAGGCACGGAATAGCTCGGCGGCATCCCGCGCACCGCCTTGCTCCAGAATTTCCTCGCGGAAGCGCTGGCCAGTGTCTGGGTCAAAAATCCCGGCTTCTTCAAAGGCGCTCCAGGCATCGGCAGAGAGCACTTCCGCCCATTTATAGCTGTAGTAGCCCGCTGCGTAGCCGCCTGCAAAGATGTGGCTGAAACTATTTTGGAAGCGGTTGAAGTCGACCACGGGAACGACAGAGGTTTGGCGACGCACGTCGTCGAGCAGCGTCTGAACATCGCTGGCCGAAGGCGCTTCCAGCTCGTGATGGAGGCGTAGGTCGAACAGAGAAAACTCGATCTGACGCACCATGCCCATGGCGGACTGGAAGTTTTTCGCCGCTTGCAGGCGCTCGAACAGAACGTCCGGCAGCGGTTCGCCGGTGTCTACGTGTTTAGCTAGCAGGTCGAGACCTTCCCGCTCCCAGCAGTAGTTCTCCATAAACTGGCTGGGCAGCTCAACCGCATCCCAGGCCACGCCGTTGATGCCTGACACGTCGGCCACCTCTTGCTTGGTCAGCATATGGTGCAAGCCGTGACCAAACTCGTGGAACAGCGTGGTCACCTCATCATGGGTCAGCAGCGCAGGTTTACCGCTTACTGGCGCGGTGAAGTTGCAGGTCAAGAAGGCCACTGGGAGCTGCACGCCGTTCTCGGTTTTACGGCGTACCCGGCAGTCGGCCATCCACGCACCGCCCCGTTTACCTTCGCGGGCGTAGAGATCCAGATAGAACCCAGCAATCGGTTTGCCCTGTTCGGTAATACGGAAGAAGCGCACGTCGTCGTGATAGCTCGGAGCGCTGCTGTCTTCTTTTACCTGAACGTTGTAAAGACGCTCGACGACTTGGAACAAGCCATCCACGACCCGCGGCGCGGGGAAGTAGGGGCGAAGCTGCTCTTGGGAAATAGCGTAGCGTGCTTCGCGCAGTTTCTCGCTGGCGTAGGCGACATCCCAAGGTTTGAGAGCATCGATACTTAGCTCGTCACGGGCGTAGGCGCTGAGTTCGGCAAACTCCTTCTGCGCTTGCGGCTTGGCGCGGCGGGCGAGGTCTTCCAGGAAGTCCAGCACCTGCGCGGGGGAGTCTGCCATTTTGGTAGTTAGCGAGTAGTCGGCGTAGGTGTCGAAGCCCAGCAACCGCGCCAGTTCCTGACGCAGGGCCAGAATCTCTTCCAAAATGGGGGCGTTGTCGAACTTGCCCGCGTTGGGGCCCTGGTCGGAGGCGCGGGTCACGAAGGCAGTATACACTTCTTCGCGCAGCTCGCGGCTGTCGGCGTAGCTGACGATGGGGAAGAAGCTGGGGAAATCCAGCGTAATGCGGTAGCCATCAACGCCTTTAGCGTCTGCCAGGGCTTTAAGAGTTTCCAGAGCGCTCTCAGGAACGCCTGCCAGCGCGTCGCGATCCTGAATGTCTTTATGCCATGCCTGGGTGGCGTCCAGAACGTTGTTGGAGAACTGGTTAGAAAGCGTAGAGAGGCGGGACTGAATCTCGCCGTAGCGTGCCTTCTTATCCGCCGGTAGGTCGACCCCGGCCAGTCGGAAATCGCGCAGGGCATTATCCACCGTGCGTTGCTGGGCAATTGTTAGCGTTGCCCAGCTCTCGCTCTCTTTCAGCGCCTGCCAGCCCTTAAATAGCCCTTCGTGCTGACCGACCCAGGTGCCAAACGCAGAGAGTTTTTCCAGGCAGGCTTGGTAAGCATCGCGCAGCTCTGGGGTATTCATGGTGCCGTTGAGGTGCGACACCGGCGACCAAGCTTGGGAAAGACGGTCATTCACTGCTTCCAGCGGTGCGGCAAAGTTGTCCCACGTTGGGGAGGTGGCAGCGGCCTGTTGGGCGAGGCGATCAATCGCCTCGCGGCTCTCATCGAGCAGCGTTTCCACGGCGGGTACCACGTGGTCGGCACGAATGTCGGCGAAAGGGGGAAGCTCGTGGCTCTCTAGCAACGGGTTGCGGGACATAAGCACCTCGGTAGCAATCAAGTTAGGGGCGCACAAAACGTGCGCTGATGATGACACAGTGCGGGCAGTGAGGCGTTGTTTCAATGCTTGACCCGCTGCAAGCGTTTGGCCTGGGGGGCAGGCGCCTGCTAGTCTTGCCGCCTTTCCATATCCGTAATCTGCAAGTGTCACCAATCAAGTGCCACCCATGGCAGGAGCAAGTAATGAGTGAAACGCTAGAGCGCTGGGGGTCGAAACGGGCCTTTATCTTGGCGGTAACAGGTGCTGCGGTTGGGCTGGGTAATATTTGGCGCTTTCCCTATGTGGCAGGAGAGAACGGCGGTGCTGCTTTCCTGTTGATTTACGTAGCGTTCGTGCTGCTGTTAGGCATTCCCGTGATGATGGCGGAAATCCTGATTGGGCGTGCCGGGCGGCGCGGGCCGATGCAGGCGCTGGGGGTGCTGGCGTCAGAAGCCGGGGCTTCACGGCACTGGCGCTGGCTGGGGCTCTTCGGCGCGTTCACCGTGTTCTGTATTTTGTCGTTTTACTCGGTGGTCTCCGGCTGGTCGATTGAGTTTTTAGTGGCCTCGGTGAATGGCAACTTTAACGGTGCCAGCGCAGCTGAGATCGGCGCAGGGTTCGAAGCGTTTCTGGCGAATCCTGGGCTGCTGATCTTCAACCACTCGCTGTTCCTCTTCATGACCATGACGGTGGTAGCAGCCGGGGTGGCCAAAGGGCTCGAGCGGCTCAATAACCTGCTGATGCCGCTGCTATACGGTTTGCTGCTGCTATTAGCCATTTACGCCACGACCACGTCGGGCTTTGGTACCGCGCTGTCGTGGCTCTTTTTGCCCTCTTTTGAAGACGTGACGGCAGAAGTCGTTCTGCACGCCATGGGGCATGCGTTCTTTACGCTGGCGGTGGGGGCATGTGCCTTGATGGCTTATGGGGCTTATATGCCCGATGAGCAGAGCCTGCCGAAGGCGGCCTTTGCCGTGGCGGTGCTGGATATTAGCGTGGCGCTGCTGGCGGGCATTGCGATTTTCTCGGTGGTGTTTGCTCAGGGCATGGACCCCGCCGATGGACCAGGGCTGATGTTCGTGACGCTGCCCATCGCGTTTTCCGAGTTGCCCTGGGGCTCGTTCTGGCTCAGCGTATTTTTCCTGCTGCTGCTGCTGGCCACCTGGACCTCGGCGATCAACCTTGCCGAGCCGATGGTGGCCACGTTGCAGGGGCTGGGCTGGCGGCGCAGTATCTCGACCGCCGTGGTGGCGATCAGTGTCTGGCTTCTGGGCCTACTATCGGCATTCTCGTTCTCGACGCTGGCCGAGTTTAGGCCGCTGTTCGGGCGTAACGTGTTCGAACTGGTAAGCAGTATTCCGCCCGATATTTTCCTGCCCTTGGGTGGTTTGCTGATTGCTACCTTTGCCGCTTGGGTGATGCCGCAAGCGCTGGTCGTGAAAGCGCTGGGCGTGGGCGATGGTGGCTATGTCATGTGGCGCAATATTGTTCGCTGGGTCTCGATTCCACTGACGTTTATTGTTCTACTCGGTGGGTTGCTATAGTGCTGTCATCCCGCGTCGTCACGAAATGCGAAATGCTTTAGAGGAGTGTGCCATGAGCAGTGCCCTAAGGACGTATCAAGGAGTCTCGCCGCAGTTGGGTGAGCGTGTCTACATCGATCCCGCCAGCGTGGTGATTGGCAATGTCACGCTCGGCGATGACTGCTCGGTATGGCCGATGACGGTGATTCGCGGCGATATGCACCGCATCACCATTGGCGCGCGCACCAGCGTTCAAGATGGCAGCGTGCTGCACATTACCCACGCCAGTGATTTCAATCCTGATGGTTTCCCGCTCACGATTGGCGACGATGTGACCATTGGCCACAAGGCAATTTTGCACGGTTGCACCCTGGGCAGCCGCATTCTGGTGGGAATGGGCGCCATCGTGATGGATGGTGCAGTGGTTGAAGATGAGGTGATTATTGCTGCTGGCGCGGTAGTGACACCGGGCAAACGATTGGAGAGCGGTTACGTTTATGCCGGTAACCCTGCGAAAGCGCTGCGCCCGCTCAAGGAGAAAGAGCGGGCTTTCTTCCCCTATACCGCAGGCAATTACGTTAAGTTAAAAGATCAGTTCCTTATGGAAGCCGCCGAAGCACGCTAAGCGTTTGCCTTACCACTCTTTTTTCTAACCTAGCCATGTTGCGCGCACTGAAAGTCTGGTAATTTATCCAGTTTTCTAGGGTGCCGCGACATGGCTAATTTTCGCACGCATATAACGGTTGCAGCAGCGGGCGGCACGCTAATGGCTTACGTTGGCTGGCAGGCGCAGTGGTGGGTAGCTCCACAAGCCCTGCTGGTCATTGCCCTGGTGGCCTTTGGCGGTATTCTCCCTGACATTGATGCTGACCGTTCTCGCTCTATCCGGCTGATTTTTAATATTTTATCAGTGCCTTCGCTGGTGCTGGGTGTGCTGTTGCTGCAGCCGTGGTTAACACCTGGGCTACTGCTCGTGGCGTGTGGTGGGATTTACTTCAGTGTGCGCTACTTGGCAGCCGTGCTTTTTTCACGCCTGACAGTGCATCGAGGTATCTGGCATTCACTCATGGCGGCAGGGCTGTGTGCGTTGGCTACGGCTGCGCTAAGCTTTCACTTGCTTGCCCAGCCTGCCTGGCTGGCGTGGGGCCACGGGGCTGCAGTACTGTTTGGGTTTATTATTCACTTGAGTTTGGATGAACTGTTTAGCGTCGACCTCGAAGGGGCGCGCTTAAAGCGCTCTTTCGGTACTGCGCTAAAGCTTGGCGATAGCCGCCGTCCACTTTCCAACCTATTAATGTTGATCACCATGCTTATCTTGGTGCCCTGGGTGCCGCCTTGGGGAGTGCTGGTTGAGCTATTTCATCAGGGTTCGCTGCTGTGGCGATAGTCGCCAGCGCTTAAACCGTGCTTTTTGAGCTTGTCATAAAACGTTTTGCGGGGGATTCCTAAATGGTGGCAAACATCCGTCACTCGTCCTTGGTGGCGCGCTAGCGACTGACTGATCAAGCTCTTTTCAAACAGCTCTACTTGGCGGGGTAGCGTTAGCTCTTGAGTGTCGGCAGCGACACCCTCCAGCAGGGCATCAAGACGGTAGTCAAACGCGGCTCCCAGCAGTACATAGCGCTCGGCTAGGTTACGTAGTTCACGCACATTTCCCGGCCAGTCGTGGGCCAGGAGGGTGGCAATGGCGTGGCTATCTAGAGTGGGCGCTTCAAGCCCGCTGCGATTCGCCGCCACCACGGCAAAGTGTTGGAACAGTAAGGGAATGTCTTCTCTTCGCTCGCGAAGTGCTGGCAGCGGTAGGGTGACTACGTTTAGCCGGTAGTAGAGATCTTCGCGAAAGCGCCCCTCTTCGGCGGCGACTTTGAGGTCGACTTTGGTGGCGGCAATCACACGGATATTGAGCGGAACAGCTTCGTTGGCGCCTAACCGTTCTACGCTACGCTCCTGAAGCACTCGCAGCAATTTCACCTGAAGTGCCAAGGGCATGGACTCAATCTCATCTAAAAAGACGGTGCCGCCGTTAGCGTGCTCAAATTTACCAATTCGCCGCTCTACCGCCCCTGTGAAGGCGCCTTTCTCATGGCCGAACAGCTCGGACTCGATGGTGTTTTCCGGCACCGCACCGCAGTTGATGGCCATAAACGGACTGTTACGCCGGGCGCTGCGCTCGTGAATCGCTCGGGCAACCAAGTCTTTGCCGGTGCCCGTTTCGCCAAACAGCAGCACGTCAGCTTCCACCTGGCTGATGCGCTGAATCATCGCGGCAAGCCTTGAGATCACTGGCGTTCGCCCAACCAAGCGCGGGCCCAGTGCGGCTTGCTGCACCTCTAGCTCGGCTTTCAAGCGCAGGTTTTCGAGGCTTAGCTGGCGCTTTTCGATGCCACGTCTCACCACATCCAGTAGTTGGTCGCCAGCGAAGGGCTTTTCCAGAAAGTCCCAGGCGCCTGCACGCATGGCTTCTACGGCGGTCGAAATGTCGCCGTGACCGGTAATCAGAATAATCGGCAGCGTGGCGTCGCGGCTATGTAGCTCATGCAGCAGCGCCATGCCGTCCATCCCAGGCATGCGAATATCACTCACAATGACACCAGGAAAGTCATTCGGCAGCGCGGCAAGCGCCTGTTCGGCCGATTCAAAGCAGTGGGGTGTATAGCCCGCAAGTTCTAACGTTTGGCTGGCGGTGATACGCAGATGCGGTTCGTCGTCGATCACCATGACCGGCAGCGTCGACGGCTCATGCATGGTATTGAGTCTCCTGTTTGATGCGGGAGCCAGACGGCTCTGGTGCCGATGAGCGTGGCAAGGTGATAGTGAAGCAGGCACCTCCTTCCGTTTGATTCATAGCCTGCAGCCTGCCCCCAAGGTCCTCCATAATACGTGAGGAAATGGAGAGTCCTAGCCCTAACCCGCTACCGGGGGCCTTGGTCGTGAAAAAGGGCTCAAAAATATGTCCAAGGTGATCGGCGGCGATGCCAGGGCCATTATCTGCAACGCTGATAACCACTTGATTGTGATCCACTTGGGCGCTGAGCGTTAGAACAGGCGCATCAATCTCCTTCATTGCCTGAACAGCGTTGCCGATCAAATTCACAAGCACCTGTTCAAGACGAACCAGGTCGCCTTCTACCCAGAGTGTCTCCTTGGGCCACTGTTGAACGATACGAATACCGTCATCGCGTAAGCGACTATGAAAGAGCCGTAGCGCGTACTCAATGCAGGCTTGCACGGAAATGGTCTCTTGGCGCTCACTGCTTTTACGTGAGAATTGGCGTAGCTGGGCGCTGATATCGGCCATGCGTTCAGTGAGCTCGACAATCTGCGCTAAATTGGCGTCGGCGCTCTCAATCCGCGAGAGCTCAATAAAGCGCCGTGCGTTTTCAGCATAGGCACGAATCGCTGCTAAAGGCTGATTGAGTTCATGATTAATCCCGGCGGCTAACTGCCCTAGCACGGCCAGCTTTGCGGCTTGAATAAGCTCGTCCTGCGTTTGGCGTAAGTTGGCCTCTGCTCGCCGCCGCTCTTCAATTTCATCCGAGAGGCGTTGGTTGCTGGCGACTAAGTCGCGGGTACGACGCTCGACGCTGACTTCAAGCTCATCTCGCACGTGGGCTAACGTTTGGCGCTCCCGCTCGGCAAACGCTTCACGTTCCCGGCGTAGTCTCAGGCGTTGCCAGCCAATGCCCCCTGCTAGGGCGATGACGCCGTAGAGTCCTCCCGCCATGAAGGCAGCAATCCACTGGGCGTTCATGACCGGTGTCAGTGGCTTGAGAATATGCATTTGCCAGCCAAACTCAGGAATGGGGCGCGTGAGGCTTAAATAGCGCCCGCCGCTGAGTGGGCCATGGGCAAAGCTCACTAGGTAACTACCGGGCCCGTATGGGGTATTCAATTGAATCCCAGACGGCGTTAGCGGCTCCATGGCATAACGGCGGGTTTCGCGGAGCGCGTCGCGCTGCTCGTCGCTCAGCGGATAGAGAGCGTTCATGCGCAGTTCGGGGTGGCTGGCCATAAAGATGATGTTGTCGCTGTCGGTGACGAACAGCTCGGCGTCCTGCTCGGCCCAGCTCTCCTCGACGTCATCAAGCAGCACTTTGACGACGATCACGCCATCCGGCTTAGCATCGGGAGAGGTATCATCCAACCAAACCGGTGAGGAAAAGTAGTAGCCGCGCTCTAACGACTGGATCCCAAGCCCAAAAAAGCGTCCCTGGCCACCCGCGATGGCATCGGAGTAGTAGCTGCGAAACGCGTAGTTCTGACCAATGAAAGTGTTGGGGCGATGCCAGTTGCTAGCCGCGATGGTGTCGGCATCGCGATCAAGCAGGTAAACGTCCGAGACGCCTGAAGTGAAACGAAAACGATCCAGCAGCAGGTTGAGCGGCATAGGGTCTTGGCTATCCGGAGAGGCAAGAAAGCGCTGAATACCCTCTCGGGTGGCGAGCATTTGCGGCAGGTAGTCGTAACGCAGCAGGTAGCCGTTCAAGTTGGCCGCGGAGAGGCGTAGCTCGTTCTCGGCATCATCCTGAAGATTCGAAAGTGCCTGTTCACGAGCGAACTGAGCCGCCTGCCACATAAACAGCAGTAGCCCAACGGGAATGGCGATAAGCCATAGCAGACGCCAGCGCCACTCGGTGCTGCTGACGTGACTACTCATGCGGGACTATTAGTGGCTTGGGCACGACGTAGAGCGCGCTGAGCGCGAGTTTCGGCTCTAGCCATCTCAAGCAGCCCTTCTTCTACATACACTAAGTGCTCGTGGGCGCGGGTTCGAGCATCTTCAGCGCGGCCCTCTAAAATGGCATCCAGCAAGGCACGATGCTGTTTCATTAGCTGGGTACGCGAGTCGGGTTTGGCGAACAGGTGGGCCAAGTTATCCACGATGCTCTGTTCCAGCAGATGAAAAATGCCGCGGATCGTGTGAAGCAGCAGAACGTTATGGGCAGCCTCCGCAATAGCTAGGTGAAAAGCCGCATCTAGCTTAGCCTCTTGAGCCGGGTCAGCCCCCACAAAGCCACCATCAAGCTCTTCAAAGCGCTGAATCAAGACAGCTTTATCTGCAGGTGTCGAGCGTAGCGCGGCATAGTAAGCAGAAATACCCTCCATGGCGTCGCGAAACTCAAGCAGGTCGAGATGAAATTCATTGTGGCGCGACATCATCTCTAATAGCGGATCCGTGTAACCATTGTTCAGCGTTTCATTAACAAATGTGCCACCACCCTGGCGGCTAGTGAGCAAGCCGCGAGCCGCAAGCTTTTGAATTGCTTCTCGAAGTGAGGGTCGAGATACCCCAAAACGCTCAGCGAGTTCACGCTCGGGTGGCAAGCGCTGCCCCGGCTTCAGGCTGCCTTCCAGGATCATGGCTTCAAGGCGTTCAGTAATCACATCGGCTAAGCGCTGTTGGCGGAGCGGTGGGTAAGTCATTGGTGAGGGTCCCCATAATTGGTAAGACCAATAGTAGGGGCTTCAATGATTTGTCTCAATAGTAAAAAACTAACAAATGGATGGCTAACGGTACTGTTTATGCGGTTTGAAACTAAAGTATATAGCTGAAAAGCGCTATAGAGCGTGATGCCGGTTTGACACAGCGATAACCTCTCACTAATGTTGAGTCTTATTTTTTGTAAATTGGTAAAACCAATTTTAATCTGAGGCGCTTAACACCAACGCTTCGATGACCGTTTGTAGATAGTACTCGTAAATAGTGCATCTATTTATTGCATAGGGCCTGCCATGATCATTTCAGCACCGACGGACTACCGCCAAGCTGCCAAGCGCCGTATCCCTCCCTTTCTTTTTCATTATGCTGACGGTGGGTCATACGCAGAGCATACGCTGAACCGAAATGTTGAGGATCTCGCAGGTATCGCATTGCGGCAGCGTGTGCTGAAGGATATGTCGTCGCTGTCACTCGAAACCGAGCTGTTTGGCGAAAAAATGGCGATGCCTCTTGCGCTGGCGCCGGTGGGCTTGACGGGGATGTATGCAAGGCGTGGTGAAGTGCAGGCAGCCCGGGCGGCCACCAAAAAAGGCATACCGTTCACGCTCTCGACAGTATCGGTGTGCCCTATTGCGGAAGTAGCCGCGGCAGTTGACCGCCCCATCTGGTTTCAACTTTACGTGCTAAAAGATCGCGGCTTTATGAAGCATGTGCTGGAGCGTGCTAAGGCCGCAGGCGTGAAGACACTGGTTTTTACGGTTGATATGCCGGTTCCAGGAGCGCGTTATCGTGATGCGCATTCAGGCATGAGCGGTAAAAGCGGACCCATGAGGCGAATGCTGCAAGCCGCGCTGCATCCTTTATGGGCCTGGGACGTGGGGGTTCATGGTCGTCCACATGATCTAGGTAATGTGTCTGATTATCGTGGTAAGCCTACAGAGCTTGAGGACTATATAGCTTGGCTAGGTGACAACTTTGATCCCTCTATCTCTTGGAAAGATCTGGATTGGATTCGTGAGCAGTGGGATGGCCCGATGATCATTAAGGGGATTCTCGACGCTGAAGATGCGCGTGATGCAGTGCGTTTCGGCGCAGACGGTATTGTGGTTTCGAACCATGGCGGTCGTCAGCTAGATGGTGTTCCCTCTACTGCGCGTGCCCTTCCTGCTATTGCGGATGCAGTTAAAGGCGACCTGACGATCCTGGCCGATTCCGGGGTGCGCAACGGGTTGGATGTAGTAAGGATGATTGCTATGGGGGCCGATACAGCATTGATTGGCCGTGCCTTCATTTATGCGCTGGCCACTGCTGGGGAAGCGGGTGTCGCCAATTTGCTAGAGCTTTTCGATAAAGAGATGCGGGTTGCGATGACGTTGACAGGCGCGCGAACGATAGCTGACCTTAGCTCCGAATCGTTAGTATCTGGCGCTATAAAAGAACTTGAGCACCCTGTTAGGTAGTCGGTAATCAGCTTGATAGAGCAACGTTGGCATTTTTTTACAAAAGCTCTTGCCAACCCGGTCGCGAATCCGTAAAGTACGCATCCGCTGCCGGGGACGCCAAGCGTTACCAGCGGTGAAGGAGGTTGAAAACCTCTGGTTTGTCAGGAAGTTAGAGCCGTCTTGTTGTTTAGATCGCTCGCTTCACTCGCTGAAAACAGCGG